>PUOW01000213.1 GCA_003552185.1 Spirochaetaceae bacterium | reverse complement strand
TCGTGCTGTACGCGTTCGACTTGGGCACGGCTTCGGCTGCGGCGCTACGGCTGTTGGCGCTCACCAGTGTGTTCTTCGCGTTCATGGCGGTTACGCGCCCCGAAGATCTCTCGGACGCGCTTGTTCAGAGCGGGGTGCCGTATCAGGCGGCGTTTGTAGTACGGGCCGCGTTGCAGTTTGTGCCGGTGCTCTCGCGCACCGCAGCCGATGTGTTCGACGCACAGCGCGCCCGCGGACTGCCGCTCGACCGCGGAGTTCGGTCGCTGGTTCACTACCCGGCGCTGTTTGCTCCGCTGCTGGTACAGAGCTTCCGCCTGGCCGATCAACTTGCCGAGGCGATGGAGTCGCGCGGCTTCGGCAGAGCGGGTCGTAGCTTTCGGGTTGTGTACCGGATGCGCGCGCGGGACTGGGCGGCGCTCATTGCGGCGATAGGGGGGCTACTCGCGCTGATCCTTCTCCGGTGATTTCAAGTCATTCCAAGCCGACATGCCGAACGCCGTGATCTTCGTTGCAGGACCTGGGTAACTCGCGCAGATACCGATATACTGAGCAGAAACGGGCGGAGGCGGTATGGGGAAAAAACGAGTTCGGGGTACCGCGATTGTGTATCGCGGCGACCGGCTCTACCACTGCGACTACGAGAGCGCCAACAACTACCACAAGGTGTCGCTCATCGAGACCGATGACGACCCGGCGATCCGGAGCGCTGAGCTGTGCGAGTTCACGTGGTGGGACCAGTCTCAAGACCTGCCACGCTTTCGGCATGTGGATGCCATACTCGCTCTCCGACACGACGACGGGGCCGACCGGTCGTAAGGTTTCCGGCCGGCCGTAGCGTCGCTACACCTCGTAAGCGGCGCAGCAGACCGGCGGCTCACACGAGCCCGCCGGCCTTCGCGCCGGCCTTTGCGCCGGCCGGTTTATCGTCTTTACTCGGTTGCAGAGCCGAACTCTTTACCGAAGAACTCCTTCGTCAGTCGCGCCACGTCTTTGCGCAGTGCTACGATAACAATCACGTTGGTCGCAACCGTGAGCGCCATGAACGAATCGAACAGCCCCCATACAAGCTCGAGTTGAATCACCGCGCCTCCGATCAGCACGATCAAATATACCAGTCGAAACGGCATAACGATCTTATTGCCGAAGCAGTACACCGCCCCGGTTTCGGAATAGAATCCCGCGAGCAATATGGTGGTGTAGCCGAAGACCATGACCGCAATCGTTACAATTAGGTCACCGGCTCCCGGGAGACCTTCGGCGAACGCCAAAGCAGTGAGACTCACGCCCTGTTCTCCACTCGGGATTGTCCCGGTGATCACGATTACAAGGCCGGTCAAGGTACACATCACGATCGTGTCAATGAAGACCTCCGCTATCGCCCACATGCCTTGTCGAGAGGGGTGGTCGGTTGTGGCCGCAGCGTGTGCCACCGGACCTGTCCCCATGCCGGCCTCGTTCGAGTACAGACCACGGGCAATGCCGTGTCTGAGGGCCATCATAACGGTGGCGCCGGCAAACCCACCGGCTGAGGCTGCGCCGGTAAAGGCGTCGCGCACGATCTCGACAATCGCCGCAGGTACCATCGTGATGTTGAGTAATATAATCGCGACGGCACCGATGAAGTAGAAGACCGCCATAATCGGCACGAGCTTCTCGGCTGCTTTCGCGATGCGCCTAATACCGCCAAGCAGAACGAGCCCGATTAACACCGCAAGAATAATCCCGACTACGAGTTCATCCAACCCGAATGAGGCTGCCGTCGCGTCGGCGATGGTGTTTGACTGAACTGCGCCGCCGATCAGAAACTGTACGAAGAACAGAAAGGCCCAGATACCGGCCAGCCACTTCCAGCTTTCGCCAAGCCCGTTCTTCACCATATACATGAATCCGCCGCGGTACACATCGGCCTCGGGATCCTTCTCGCGATGGCGAAGGCTCAGTACGTACTCGGCGTACTTCAAAACGGCGGCGAAAACCGCGATTATCCACATCCAAAACAGCGCACCGGCACCGCCGAGGCTTACCGCTACCGCAACGCCGGCAATGTTGCCTACGCCGATTGTTCCGGCGAGCGATGAAGCGGCTGCCTGAAACGGGGTCACCGTCCCTTCGCCTACCGTCTCCTTGGAAGTGATCTTTCCGAACGTGCTGCGCATAATGTAACCAAGGCGCCGGAACTGTACGAATTTTAAGACAACCGAGTAGATGATGCCGCCGCCGGCGATGATGATCAGCAGCGGCCATCCCCACGCCCACGCGTTAAACGCATCGATGAGACCCATGAGTGTTTCCATAGTACCCTCCTATTTGATGTACGTAACGAGCTTGAAGCCCAAAAGAGCACCGTAAAATAAGCTCAATGGAGTATACGTTTTATTATGTGAACTTAGCCTTAAATGGTTTTTTGGATATAAGATGGTTAATGATCACACGGCTTGGGCGTGGTGTCAATGGTAATTTGGCGCAATGGGGTAAGGCGCAATTGCCGAATAGTGTTTTCGGAGCGGATGTAGCATTGGCACGCCGCGTAGGCGGCGAAGCCCGGCAGCTCACTCGAGCCCGCCGGCCTTCGCCCCGGCCGGCCGTAGCGGCGCAGGAGACCGGCGGCTATCTGCGCAAGGCGTCGAAATCGGATTGTTCGGCGGTAAAGCCCTCGGCCTCGGCGCCGATGCGCGCGATGCGCACCGAGTCGATGTCGTCGCCGGTTTCGATTGCGTCTACCACGTCCTGGCCGACCACCACGGCGCCGAACACGGTATGCCGGCCGTCGAGCCAGGGAGTTGGCCCATGGGTGATGAAGAACTGGCTGCCGTTGGTGTTGGGCCCGGCGTTGGCCATCGAAAGCGTACCGGCCGAGTCGTGTCGCAACTCGTCGTGGAACTCATCGGCGAATCGGTAGCCCGGGCCGCCTCGCCCGTCGCCCTGCGGATCGCCGCCTTGGATCATGAAATCGGGGATCACCCGATGGAACGTGAGCCCGTCATAGAACGGCCCTTCGCCGCGTGAGTTTCGAATGCTGCCCTCGGCGAGGCCCACGAAGTTTGTTACCGTGAGCGGCGTCTTTTGGTGCTCAAGGCGCAGCAGAATACTGCCCTTCGAGGTTTCCATGACGGCGTAAAGCCCGTCTTCAAGATCATGATGAACCGTCTCTCCGCCGCTGGTTGTTAACTCCACGGTAGCTCCTTGTATCGCCCCTAGCGGTGTATCACCGGAGGCGTTTTCGTTTGCCGACAGAAATCCGACGGACGCGATGAGCACAAAGACCACCGGTACACAGAGCGCCGGTGCACAGACCGCCGCCTTTGAAAATCTGCGAAGACTCATGCGCGTTCCCTCCGCCTCCTCTGCCGGCTGAGATATCTGTATGTAGCACAATACGCCGAGCTTTGCTACTGCCTATGGCTTCGCCACGCAGCAACCCCGGCAAACGCAGGCAAGCGCAGGCGAGCGCAGCGTTCCGCCGGCGCATGAGCTCAAGCGTATGGTAGAATAGGGCGTATGGGGATCTTTCTACCGGCGTCCTTGCCGACCGCCGAGGCAGCCTCGATCGTCGAGCGCAAACTGAGTTGGGTTCTCTCGGCCTGTAAGCCGCAGGAAGTATGGCTGTTCGGCTCCGCGGCGACCGGCGGAATGACCGAGGCGTCCGATATCGATCTTGCGCTTCTGTTCAACCATGATGCCGAAATTCGAGAGGCCCGATCAAAGCTTGCCGCCACGCGGCGGCTCGACGATTGGCCTCACGACATTGTCTGGTTCCGCTTCGACGAGTTCTACAAGCGAGCTACGATCGGCGGGTTGCCGATGATCATCGTGCAGGAAGGCATGCGAGTTCACCCACACCCATCGGGAGACGTATAGATGAGTCCAAAGCAGCAAGAGCGCAGATTTGATCCAAAATACGCCGATACCTTGCTTGAGATCGCCGAGGGAGATTTCCGCACCGCGGAGTTCACCGCCGAAGGCGTGCGCGACGGTAAGGTTCGAATCGAGAACGTGTTTTTTCTCTATCAACAGGCGATGGAGAAAGCGCTGAAGGCGGCTCTGTGTCGACTCGAGATCGCGGTGCCGCTTGTACATGACCTTGGCGTGCTCTTGGCGAAACTGCCCGAGGTCAATCAACCTGATGTAGGGTATGAGATCACTCAGTTCAACGAGTTCGCCGGTGTCCGCAGGTACGAGGAGGGCGCCATCATCTATGAGCCCGAGGACCTTACAGACGCGCACCGACTGACCGAACAAGTGATCTCCTGGGCGGCCTCAATCATTCGGTCTTAGCAGATCATAATCCGGTCATGAAGTCGGCCAAGCCGGCGGCTCTCAGCGCGCGGTATCGCCGGGGCTCGCCTCGCGAGGAACAATCACCGGCACACTACGATGGTAAGTGATATCGACCGCGATGTTATACACCGCCTCGATCATCTCCGGAGCCAGCTCGTTCGGCGCTATATCGGCATGGATTGTACCCCCGCGCAAGAACAAGATCCGGTCGGCGGTGCGCAACGTAGAGTTGAGATCGTGCATCGTGAGTACCACCGTTACCCCGTGCTCAACCGCGAGGTGGCGAACGGTTTGCAGGATCGTATGCTGATTGCGTAGGTCGAGCGAACTCGTCGGCTCATCGAGAAGCAGAAAGTTCGGCTCCTGCGCGAGCGCACGCGCCAGACACACTCGTTGTAACTCGCCGCCGCTCATCTGATCGATATAGCGCAGCGCGAGCTCGGTGAGTCCCATGCTCTCGAGCACCGCCTGGGTAATCTCGAGGTCGGCGCTCCCGACGCGCATGCCGAAGTGCGGCGTTCGCCCGAGCAGCACCGCGTCGAACGCGGTCAAACGCGCCGCCTCGTTTCGCTGCGCTACGTAGCCGATCTTACGCGCGATTTCGCGCTTCGCCATGTGGGTCATCTCTCTATCATCGATCAAGACGCGACCTTGCGTCGGCGTGAGAATTCCGTTTAGGCACCGCAAGAGTGTAGACTTGCCGCAGCCGTTCGGCCCCACAATTGCCGTTACGGTGCCGGGCTTCGCCTCGAAGCCGACACCCCGCAGAACCTCAACCGGGCCGTAGGAGAAATGTAGGTCTTCGGCGCACAACCTCATCGGCGATACCCCCGGATCAACAGATACAAAAACGCGGGCGCGCCCAGGAACGCGGTCAAGACCGCAACCGGCAAGACGTGAGGAGCCATCGCGATGCGGGCTACGGTATCGGAGGCGAGCAAGAGTGCGCCTCCTGTAAGACAGCTTCCGGGGATCAGGAAGCGGTGATCGTCGCCGAGTAGGCGGCGAACGATGTGCGGTGATACCAGACCAACGAACCCGATTACTCCAAGAAAAGACACGATGACCGCGGTCATGAGCGACGCAATCATCATCCCTGCCATACGAACCCGTTGTACCCGAACGCCGAGGCCACGGGCGGTTTCGTCGCCGGCGTCGATAGCGTTGAAGGCCCACCTCTGCATCCAGAAATACAACAGCCCACCCGAGGTTACTAGCGTCATGATCACGATCTGCTGCGGGCCGGCACGCGCCACGTCGCCGAACGTCCAGAACACGATCGCGGCGAGTTGCGTATCGTCGGCGAAGTACTGCAGAAACATTGTGCCGGCGCTGAACAACGAACTCAGTGCCACGCCGCAGAGCACCATGGTTTCGGGCGTTGCCCCGCGCAGCTCGGCTATCCAGACAATCACGAGCGCGGTGAGCATGCAGAACGCGAACGCGCCTGCCGTGGTAAGCAGTGGGCTGGTAATGGCAACCGCGTCGGCGACGGTGCTCCGCATAACGCCGGTGCCGAAAAACGTAACGGTGAGAGCAGCGCCGAACGCGCCGGCGTTGGCAATGCCGAGCGTGAAGGGCGAGCCGAGGGGGTTGCGCAGGATAGACTGCATCGCGGTGCCGGCCGCAGCAAGGCCCACCCCGGCTATCAGCGCGGCCGCCGCCTGGGGGAGGCGAATGTTTCGGATGATCGTGCCGAAGCGCGAGGGCTCGCCGGTGCCGAGCAGCGCGGAGATCACCTCGGTAACCGGAATGCGCACCGGCCCCATCGCGACGGCCGCGAGGAACAGCGCAGCGGTGAGCAGCAGGAGCCCCACTAATGCGCTTCGCTTATGCCTGATGTAGTGGTGGTACGCGGTTGGAGCGGCAACTCGCTTCAGGTGTGACATCGGTGCCTCGATACCCGGCGCGTTCTCGGCTACTGAACCGAAAGCGGTTCAAACACCTTGCCGGGGAACATCTCCTCTATCTCTTCGAGCGCCGGTCTACCGTTGAGAAACGAGTAGATCTCATCGGCCTTTTCTCGCGGGTCGATATCGCCGAACGAATCCGGATACAGTACGGTGCCGATGTAGTACGTGTTGGCAAGCACGCTGCCGAAGTTGCGTTGGTAGGAGTTGTACGGTATCAGGCCGTACACCTCACCGCTGCGCACCGCGTCAAGGTCCCGGTAGATGCTTTCGGTACGGAGTTGCTCGAGTCCGTTTCCGCCGCCGCGAGTGGTGGCCAGGTCCAGAAAGATATGGTCGGGGTTCCAGTCCAGCACTTTCTCCCGCGCGATCGTGGCGTGTGATGCGCCGGCCTCGGCCGGGTTTTGAGGGCCGTCGCCGTCGGCGGCAACGTTCCGTGCACCCAACAATACAAACGGCGTGAAGCTCCGATCGGTTGCGGTGAAGCCGTGAGCGCCACGCGACGCGATGCCTCCCGCAAACGCGTTGGGCTGTCTTTCAGACGCGCTGCCACGGGCGCGGAGATCTGCTATCGTTTCGTCGAGGTAGGAGATGACCTCTTCCGCCCGCTGTTCGGCGCCGACTACCTTGCCCATGAGGCGCAATGTTTCGTCGAGTATCTCGCGTTCGGCGCCGAGGTTGCCGTAGCCGAGTACCACTACCGGGATACCGGTGCGCGCGGTAAGCCGACGGTAGTCGTAGCCGCCCTCGATCTTGAGGATGACCTGCGGCGGATCCTCGAGCGCGAGAATAAGCTCCGGGTTGTCCTCGCCGCGGAAGTCGCCGAAGATCGGGTAATCTGCAAACTGAGGGTTGGCGATGGCGTAGGGTCTAACATCCACCGGCGTACCCATCTCGGCAGAGTCTACCGCAACAATCTTGTCGTGCGCCTGCAGATAGGTAAGCAGCCGCAGCGCTCCCGATCCCGATGCAATAACTCGGTTAACCTCGGCGGGTATCTCGACCTCGCGGCCCGCCATGTCGGTCACGGTGCGAGTTCGC
>PUOW01000070.1 GCA_003552185.1 Spirochaetaceae bacterium | reverse complement strand
TCGCGACCTGGCAGTCGAGCATCGCGACATCGATCTTCTGCCCGCGGCCGGTTCGGGTGCGCTGATAGAGCGCCGAGGAGATACCGATCGCGGTGAACAGCGACGCGGTGATATCGCCGATCGAGACGCCCACGCGCGTCGGCGGCCCTTCGGGCCACCCGGTAACGCTCATGAGCCCCCCGCCTGCCTGCGCGAGAATGTCGTACGCCGGGCGCTGCGAGTACGGGCCCGAGTGCCCGTAGCCGCTCGAGGCGGCGTAGATGATATGCGGGAACTCCTCGGCAAGCGTCTCGTAGCCTAATCCGAGCTTCTCCATTACCCCGGGGCGGTAGTTCTCGATCACGACGTCGTACTCGGCGAGGAGCTTACGCAGCACCGCTTTGCCGCGCTCGTCTTTTAGGTTGAGCGTCATGCTGCGCTTGCCGCGGTTAATGCTGACAAAGTACAGGCTGCGACCGTCCTTGAACGGCCCGAAATGCCGCGAATCGTCGCCGGTTCCGGGCACCTCGACCTTCAGAACCTCGGCGCCGAGGTCCTGAAGAATCATCGTGCAAAACGGCCCAGCCAAAACTCGGGTGAGGTCTAGGACCTTCACCCCTTCGAGCGGTTTGGTCATCTTATACCCTTTGGCCTTGTGCCGTTTAGCGCCGGCGTGCTTCGTCGATGAGCCACTGGCTACCGGCGCGCGAGACATCGCCGAACTTCGTGAGCTCGCATTTGGCTTTCTTCGCCATCAGCTCTTCGTACTCGTCGTCCTCAACGAACGCCACGATGCGAGCGATGCTCGACTCGCCGTCGACGAAGCGCCACGGGAAGCACCCGATCTTCACCCTGCGGTTGAGCAACAGGTCGAGATCTCCACCGACGCACTCGGCGTGCACGATGCCGTGGTTGAACATCTCGATATGCATCAGCTGATACTTATCGGGGGTGAAGTACTCCTCGAGGCTCTTACCGTACTTCTGTTGAAAATGCGCGTCGCACTCCTTGGCCTGCGCCGGCATCCAGTCGCGAATTTTGGTGTTCATCGGGTGGTCGGCGCTGCCGCAGTCTACCCCGATCCAGCGCAGTTTCTTTTTCTTGCACCACTCCGCGAACTCGCGGTCGGGCCCGGGGTGTTTGATCATGTAGCGCACCTCATCGGCGTGCGGCTGGTCCCAACCGTACTGATGGTAGCCGGTGGAGATGATCAGAATATCGCCCTCTTTCACCTCAACGCGATCCTCCACCATCTTCGAGGTGTATACATCGTAATCGCCGGCGGCATCCTCAAGGTCCACAATCACACCGTCGTGGCAGAGATAGTCCATATCGAGACTGGCGATGTCCTTGCCGGGGGTGTAGAAGTGAATCTCGCCGTCGAGGTGCGTTCCGACGTGATTCGAGTGAGTAACCAACTGACCGTTTGCACCGTTCGGCGCGAGGCGCTTGAAGTACTTCACCTGCAGCGGCTCGTAAGTCGGCCAGGCCGGTGTTCCGATTCCAAGCGGCATCGAGAGGTCGATAATTTTCATAACGTTGCTCCTTTGGTATAGCATTCTACGAACGCAGCAAAAGCGTCTCGAAAACAGTTCTCGGGCGGTTTCACGAGCCCGGCGCCCACCATGCCGACACCAGGATCTTTATGCGCGATACCGGTATTGATCGCGGGAAGCGTACCGGTTTCCACGATCTTTCTGACATCGATTCCGGTGGGTGTACCACGGAAATCCATCGCCGGGATCTGATACGTGTCGTTCTCGGCGACCGTGATGTCGTACATCCGTTGCGTGAAGGTGATCGCGTCCTGCGGGGTGCCGCCGACGAACTTCACGATCGCCGGGGCGGCCGCCATCGCGAACCCACCGATGCCGGTGGTCTCGGTGATCACCGAGTCGCCGATATCGCGCGCCGCGTCATCGGCGGTGAATCCGGGCAGGTACAGTCCGTCGACCACCGAGGCGGGCCCGGTAAACCAGCGGTCGCCGAGCCCCGAGATTCGAATGCCGAACTCGGTGCCGTTGCGCGCCATCGCGACGATCAGCGAGCTGCCTTCGATATCGCGCGCTGCGTCGATCACGCTCTTGCAGGCGGGCATCGTGATGTTGAGCGTGAAGTGGTCGTTCTCGTGCATGAACGCGAGGATACGCGAGAGCTTCTCTTTCGGCTCATCGAGCATCACTAGGTACGGTGCAAGCTCGCGGATCATGAGGCTCGTTCCGGCGCGCAGCCGATTGTGGCCTTCGTCGCCCATCTGCAGCATCTGCGCGATGATGTTCTTGATATCTATCGGGCCGCGCAGCTCGAGCGCCTTGCGCAGAATCGGAGCGAGCTCCTCGGCCATCCAGTTCAGCCGGTCGATTACCTCTTTGGAGTACGCGCCGTAGCGCAGCACCTTTCCGAGGCCTTCGTTTAAGGTGCAGAACGCGCGGTTGCCGTAGGTTTGGTTCTCCACGATCCAGACCGGCATGCTCGCGGTTACTACACCGGCCATCGGCCCGACCGCGTCGTGGTGATGACAGGGGTCGAACTCGATCTCACCCGAGGCTGCGAGCTTCTCGGCCTCGGCGGCGTCCTTCGCGAGCCCTTCGTAGATCAGCCCTCCGATCACCGCACCGCGCAGCGGTCCGGCCATGTCTTGCCACTCAACCGGAGGGCCGGCGTGCAGAATCAGCTTCTTATGCATACCGGGGATAACCTCGGACGCGATGCCGATATCCACGAGCGTGGGCTTTCCTTGCTGAATGCGCGAAACCGCCTCGGCGTTCGCGGCATCGATATCGAGCGTGGTGTTTGCCTCGAGGCGGTCGAACAGCGCGAGCACCTCTGGGTCACCGCCGGCGGGCGGGCGCCACTCCACCTGCTGCGCTTCAACGCCGAGCTCCGTTAGATTATCGGCGAAGGTCTCGAGCCCCATATTGACAACCTTGAGCTCCTGCGTGAACAGCTCGGTGATTTTGTCGACCTTCATTAGCCTTGCCTCCGTGCCATAATGCGCTCAACCAACTTCACCGCCTGGTAGTTCGACGGCATTACAACGCAGCCGACCGACTCGAGCTTGCTGCGCTGCGCGTCAATGTTCTGGCTGTCGCCCGCGGTGCCGGTAACCGAGCCCACAACCGCGAGATAGCCGCCGCGGAGGCGCGCCTGCTCCTTGGCGTCGCGCAGCGCCGGAAGCATTGCACCCGCCGGGTCGGGATGCGAGCCGTAGCCGATCACACAGTCGATCAAAAGCACCGCAACCTCGGGGTCGGCAGCCTCACGCTCGATGCGCTCGGTGCGGATTGTGGGGTCTATCATCGGGTGCGGGCGGCCTACCGTGAAGACGTCTTCGCCGAGGTCGACGATGGTGTGTGCGGTTGAGCGCTGTGGGTCGGCAAGCTCGAACGCGGGCTCCACCGGGTCGAGCGAGTAGACCCCGCCGAGCGGCTCGTGCAGCGCGAACACCGCTTCATCGGTCAGGGTGCCGCCGGCGAACAGCCCGCGAACGTAGCGCTGCTCGGCCGAGATACCGGCCGACTCGCGTTCCACGATCGCCTCGATCTC
This sequence comes from Spirochaetaceae bacterium, assembly GCA_003552185.1. GTDB lineage: Bacteria > Spirochaetota > Spirochaetia > DSM-27196 > SLAA01 > B1Sed10-166. The sequence goes on along the minus strand of PUOW01000070.1, from coordinate 3,714 downwards.
GTCCTCGGACCAATCGAACAGATACGGCTCGTAGCGCTCACCCCGCGAAAGCGCGACCGCTATCCGGGCGGTCTCTTCGAGGCTCGCGGCGTAGTGAACGCCGCCCGCGGGCGCCGCCACCTCGGCGGGTTCACCCCGTACCTCTCGGCCCTCGCCGGTCGGCTCGGCGCCGATAAAATGCACCACGCAGGGCTTTCCGGTAGCCTCGAGCGCGCGCAGCACCTCCGGGATCACCGTCTTGGCCGGGGGCTTCGAGATCACCGCGATCACGGTGGTCTCTGGGTCCTGCCCAAGCGCCTCGACCGCCATCCGAACCATGATACCGCCTACGCGTTCGTCTTTTAGATCGCGCCCTCCGGTACCGATTCCTTGTGAAACGCCGCCGCCGTTCTTCTCGATACTGCAGGCAACCTCCTGCAGCCCGGTGCCGGACGCCGAGATCACGCCGATTGCACCAGGCCGTACCACGTTCGCGAAGCAGATCGGCATGCCGTTGATCATCGCGGTTCCGCAGTCGGGCCCCATCATCAGAAGCCCGCGCTCGGCCGCGAGTTGCTTGAGCTCGACCTCCTGCTCGACCGCGACGTTGTCCGAGAACAGCATCACGTGCCGGTCGGCGAGCAAGGCCTTGCGGGCCTCTCGCGCGGCATACTGCCCCGGCAGCGAGATCACGACCAGGTTGGCATCCGGAAGCAGCTTCACCGCCGAGTCCAGGTCGACCGGGCGGTAGGCGCGCTCGCCGCCGCCGGCGCTCTTCTTGCGCAGCAGCTCACCGACCGCGCGCTCAGCCTGCGATAGCGCCTCCTCGGCCTCACCCTCGAGCGCGATGATGAGGTCGTTCGGCCCTACGGCCTCGAGCTCCGAGCCGGAGAACCCCATGTCCTGGAGGAGATCGAGGTTCATCTCGGTACCCATCGCAACGACGGCTTCGCCTACCCCGTCGATCTTCTTGACCTCGGCGCTGATCGACATCAGCACAACCGAGTCATAATAGGAGTCTTTGCGAACAATGATCTTCTTCAACCTGCCGACCTCCTGTTGAACGTCTCTGCAAACACCACTAGCGCCGACACGCGGCCTCAATGAACCGCGAGAGCGCCTGAGGGAGCATGGGAATCTACGGTAATGACAAGCTATACCCAGTTTTAGCGCTTGTCAAACAGGCATCGCACGAACCCAACCAAGGCGTCGGTGCCGGATGTACCGCCGTGGATGACCGCGTCCTGCACCGCCGCCGTAACCGCCGCGTCTCTCGCGGGCGTTGCACCGGAATCGAGCGGAGCAGTCTCGACCAAGGCGCTGCGCAGCCGCTCGGCAAACTGCTGCAGATAGTACGGGAACCTCCCCGCGCACGCGAGGCGCAGCATCGTGCGGCTCACCTCGGTTGTCGCGGCGTCGTGAACCAGTCTCCGCTCCACACGGCGCGCGAGCGCATGCCGGCCGGCCGGCCGGTGTCCCTCCTGCAGCTCCGGCGGCTCGCGCGGAAACAGCGCCTCGGCGGCGAGCACGCCGAGGATGAAGTCGTCGCCGGACGGGGTAAGCCCGCCACCGAGCCCCAGCAGATGTGCCGAGTCTTCACGCGTGCGCTCGAGCCGGCGCTCGGCGTAGATGCTGTACGCGTTCCGGCGCCGCGGGTCGATCAAACCGAGCAGCCCACCGGGCCGTCCATGCCGCACCACCGCCGCGCGCAGCTCCTCAGCGAGACCCGCGGGCGCTTCGGCGGCTTCTATACGGCCCTCGTACACCGGGCTCGTACCGAACACCACCTCAACCCGTACCGGGGAGAGACGCAGACGGTTCTCGCCGAGCGCCACCTGCATGCCGCGGCGCAGACCGCCCGGAATGCGCTCAAGCAGCAGCGCCCGGACGCTCATCGCGCTGCGCCGGGTGACCAACGAGAGCAACAGAGCATCGCCGGCCTCGCTCTCCCGGCCGCACTCCTCGGGAACCACGCGCACGTTAACGGCGTGCTCAAACACCGACTCCACCCGCACCTGTGTGGGCCACGCCGCCGGGATCGGGCGGCTCGCTCGCGCACATGCCTCCGCCGACAGATGCGGGCCAAACCAGGCACCGCACAGCTCAGCGACGAGCGTGTGGGGTGAGCGGTCGGGGGAAACACACTGTGTAACGGACGTCTCGCGTATCACGATTGCTCACAAGGGTTACGGAACCAGCGCCCACTCGAGAGGTGCCTTGGGTGCAGGCACCCCGTCGGCGTAATTCTCGTATCTTCGACACACGGTGTCAACAAAGGCGCCGAAAGCGCCGGGCGGCGAAGCGGCGAGCGTCACCGATTTTGTCAATTATCAAATTGCACTTGAAATTGGCTAAAACGCGGGCTACTATACAGGTATGATCGACCGCAGGTTAGGCACCGCCCTCCGTCTGGCCTCTGAGCACTTTCCTGTTCTCACCCTACTCGGGCCGCGACAGTCCGGGAAAACTACGCTGGTGCGAGCACTTTTCCCCGAGCACACCTATATCAATCTCGAGAACCCACAAACACGCGCCTTGTTCCGCCAGGATGCTCGAAACCTGCTTCGTGACGGCACAGAGCGCTTGATTCTCGACGAGGTCCAACGCGAGCCGGAGGTGCTTTCATGGGTGCAGGTTTTTGCCGACCGCACCGACGAGCCCGGTCGATTCGTTCTTACCGGTAGCAATCAACCCGCGCTCGGAGAGGCGATTTCACAATCACTTGCCGGGCGGACAAGCATGCACTATCTTCTGCCGCTCTCGTTGGAAGAGCTGTCCGCCGCCGGACTCCTTGGTGAACGAGATGAGATGCTGTTTCGCGGGTTCCTTCCTCGTCTCTATGACGCAGCGCTTGATCCCGCCGAACTTTACAGCGCCTACTTCGCAACCTACGTGGAACGAGACGTCCGTCGGCTCATTAACGTCAAGGATCTCTCCAAGTTCGAGGTGTTTGTTCGCCTACTCGCCGGACGCGTCGGGCAGCTCATGAATCTCTCCGCCTTGGCCGGCGATGTCGGGGTGAGTTCCACCACGTTGAGTGGCTGGGTTTCGGCGCTCGAAGCATCCTTTGTGGTGTTTCGACTACAGCCGTATCACAGCAACATTGGAAAGCGTTTGGTGAAGACACCCAAGCTGTACTTCACCGAGCCGGGGCTGCTTGCATGGTTGTTGCAAATTGAATCACCCTCGCAGATTTCCCGTGATCCTCTGCTCGGCGGCATCTTCGAAAACATGGTTGTTCTCGAGGCACTGAAGGCCGCCTACAATCGCGCGAAGCCTCCGCAGCTCTCGTTCTACAGAGACAGATCGGGCATGGAGATCGATCTAATTCGAGAGTATCAACGACGACCTTTCGCAGTGGAGATCAAGGCCGGAACAACATTCACCTTCGATATGATGAGGTCGCTCAAGCGTTTCGGTGAGTTTCAAGGCGAGCTATGCGGCGCCGGGCTGATCTACGGCGGCGATGAGGAGCACCTCAGCGACGGCATCAAGATCGTTCCGTACTCCCGAACCGCCCGCATGTTGTTTCCCGACGAATGAGTTCGGTCCGGCTCGCCGGGGCCGGCTGGGCGCCCGGTCGACCCTCCGGCCAGTTTTCCGGTCAGTTTTCGAAATTGCCCGATCGCGGTTGGCGGTGTTACAATCAGGGCTTCGTTACGACACTACTATGGTTACGTGAGGGGATGAAGTGAAAAGCAACGCACCGACCGTGGATCCCGAGAAGCTATCGGT
>PUOW01000196.1 GCA_003552185.1 Spirochaetaceae bacterium | reverse complement strand
GTAGAGTAACGCCGACCACCCGACGCCCGCCCGCGGGCGTCGGGTTCTGCCTCGGCGCGGGTCAGTACGCGAGCACCGGCCGCAGATAGCGTTCGGCGGTCTCGAGGTCGAGCTTCCGCCGCGCGGCGTAGTCCTCGACCTGATCCTTTGCCACCTTTCCGACCCCGAAGTACTTCGCCTCGGGATGCGCAAAATACAACCCCGAGACCGAAGCGACCGGAACCATCATACAGCTCTCGGTGAGCGAGATCCCGATATGCTCATCCGGGTTTAAGAGGTCCCAAATAATCTGCTTGTCGGTATGATCGGGGCAGGGCGGATATCCCGGAGCCGGGCGAATACCACGATAGTTGATATGCAGCAAATCCTCGATTCCGAGATGCTCATCCGGCTCGTAGCCCCAGATCTCCTTTCGAACCTTCTCGTGTAGGCACTCGGCAAACGCCTCGGCGAGCCGGTCGGCGAGCACGCCCACCAGAATCGCGTTGTAGTCGTCGTCCTGCTGTTTATAGTACGCCGTGATCTCCTCGAGCCCTTGCCCGGCGGTAACCGCAAACGCCCCGATGTAGTCTTTCACGCCGCTCGATTTCGGCGCTACATAGTCGGCGAGTGAAAGGTAGTACGGCACCGAGTCTTTGCGCTTCTGCTGCCTCAGGCACGGCACACGCGCAAGAATCTCTGAGCGCGTCTCGTCGGTGTAGATCTCGATCACGTCGTCCTCGGTGGAGTTCGCGGGCCACAGCCCTACCACCCCGTGCGCTTTCAGAAGCCGTTTCTCGACGACGTCTCGAATCATCGCTTGGGCTTCGTCGTAGAGCTTACGCGCGGGCGGCCCCTTCACCGGATCATCAAAGATATCCGGAAACTTCATATCCATCTCCCACGCGAGAAAGAAGTAACGCCAGTCGATGTATCGCGCGATCTCCTCGATCGGATAATCGTTGAGCACCGTAACGCCCGGCGATTTCGGCGGCTCCGGCCGGTACGAGCTCCAGTCGGGCTCGAAGCGCTTCTCGCGCACCTCGTGCACCGGCAGAAACTGCTGCGCGGCGTTCTTCTTGTCGCGCTTCTCGCGGGTGTCTTGGTGCAGCGCCTCGACCTGCTTCACGTAGTCCTCACGCAGCGCCGCGTTCGAGAGCTTATCGGCGACCCCTACCGCGAGCGAGGCGTCCTTCACGTGCACAACCGGTTGCGAGTAGCTCGGCGCGATCTTGACCGCGGTGTGAATCTGCGAGGTGGTGGCTCCGCCGATCAGAAGCGGCGTCGTGAAGCCGGCGTGTTCGAGCTCGTTCGCGACGTGTACCATCTCGTCGAGCGACGGCGTGATCAGCCCCGAAAGCCCGATGATATCGACGTTCTGTTTCTTGGCCTCGTCCATGATCTGCCCGGCCGGGATCATAACGCCGAGGTCGACGACCTCGAAGCCGTTACACTGCAGCACAACCCCGACGATGTTCTTGCCGATATCGTGCACATCGCCTTTCACGGTCGCGAGCAGAATCTTGGCCTTACCGCCTTCGTCCTCGCCCTCGATCTTTTCGTCTTCTATAAACGGAAACAGGTACGCCACCGCGGCCTTCATCACGCGCGCGCTCTTTACTACCTGCGGCAGAAACATCCGCCCGGAGCCGAACAGATCGCCGACCACGTTCATGCCGTCCATCAGCGGCCCCTCGATCACACGCAGCGCGCGCTCGGCGTTTTGCCGCGCCTCCTCCACGTCTTGTTCGATGTACTGCGTGATGCCTTTCACCAAGGCGTGCTCGAGACGCTTCTCCACCGGCGCCTCACGCCACGAGAGGTCTTCCTCACGGCTTTTTCCTTTGCCCTGATACTCGTCGGCAATGTCCACGAGACGCTCGGTCGCGTCCTCGCGGCGGTTCAGCAGCACGTCCTCAACCGCTTCGCGCAGCGTTTCGTCGATATCGTCGTACACCTCGAGCTGCCCGGCGTTCACGATCCCCATATCCATGCCGGCGCGCGTTGCATGGTACAGAAAACACGAGTGCATCGCCTCGCGCACCGGGTTGTTGCCGCGGAACGAGAACGAGACGTTGCTCACACCGCCGGAGATCTTGGCATGCGGCAAGGTTTGCTTGATCTGCTTCACCGCCTCGAAGTAATCGACCGCGTAGTTCGCGTGCTCCTCGATCGCGGTGGCGACCGCAAAAATATTGGGATCGAATATAATGTCCTCGGGCGCAAAATCGAGTTTCTCGGTAAGCAGGTTATACGACCGCGTGCAGATCTCGACTTTGCGCTCGTAGCTGTCGGCCTGTCCTTGCTCGTCGAACGCCATCACCACTACCGCCGCGCCGTAGTTCATCACCTCGCGCGCCTGCTCGAGAAACGGCTCCTCGCCTTCCTTGAGACTTATCGAGTTCACCACGCCTTTGCCCTGCACGCAGCGCAGCCCCGCCTCGATCACGCTCCATTTCGAGCTGTCGACCATCACCGGGACCCGACTGATATCGGGTTCGGTCGCCACAAGGTTCAAAAAGCGCACCATCTCGCGCTCCGAGTCGAGCATCGCTTCGTCCATGTTGACGTCGATCATCTGTGCGCCGTTCTCGACCTGTTCGCGCGCAACCTCGAGCGCCTCCTCGTACTCCTGTGACTGAATCAATCGCGAGAACTTACGCGAGCCGGCGACGTTGGTGCGCTCGCCGACGTTCATGAACCCGAGATCGGCGGTCATCTTGACCGGCTCGAGCCCGCTGAACACCGTAACGTGGTCGGGTTCCGGCACCCGGCGCGGCGCGTGGCCCGAGACTGCCTCAGCAATCGCGGCAAGATGCTCCGGTGTCGTGCCGCAGCACCCTCCCACGATGTTCAGCAGCCCTTCCTTCGCAAACCCACCGATCACCTTGGCCATGTACTCGGGGCTGTGGTCGTACTCGCCGAGCTCGTTCGGGAGGCCGGCGTTTGGGTGAGTGGAGACCGCAAACGGCGCGTGCTCCGAGAGCGCCGCGACGTGCTCGTGTAGCTCGTCCGCGCCGAGCGCGCAGTTGAGCCCCACCGAGAACGGTCGCGCGTGCTGCACTGAGTAGAGAAACGCCTCGGCGGTCTGCCCCGAGAGGGTTCGGCCGCTGCGGTCGGTGATGGTGCCGGAGATCATGATCGGATACTCGGTTCCGATATCGGCAAACAGCTTCTTCAACGCATAAATCGCCGCCTTGGCGTTCAGCGTGTCGAAGACGGTCTCTATGAGAATGAGATCGGAGCCGCCCTCGATCAGCCCCTCGGCCGCCTCTCGGTACGCGACCGCAAGCTCCTCGAAGGTGATGTTGCGGTAGCCGGGGTCGTTCACGTCCGGCGAGATAGAAAGCGTACGATTGGTCGGGCCGAGCACCCCGGCGACGAAGCGCGGCCTGTCGGGAGTCTCGGCGGTTTTCTCATCGGCAACGCGCCGGGCGAGCTCGGCTCCCACTGTGTTCAGTTCGCGCGCGAGAAACTCGGTGTGATAATCGGCCTGCGAGATCGTGGTGGAGTTAAAGGTGTTGGTCTCGATAATATCGGCACCGGCGTCGAGAAAGGCTCGATGAATCTCGGCCACTACCTCGGGCTTGGTGATGCTGAGTATATCGTTGTTTCCGGCGAGGTTCGGGTCGTCCTTGAACGGATTGCGCTCGAGCCACGGCTTGGCGGCCTCTGCGTCGGCCGCCGAGAACTCCGGGAAGTTCTTGAAGCGCTCGCCGCGGTAGTCCGCTTCCTGAAGCTTGTACTCCTGAATCATGGTGCCCATCGCACCGTCGAGGATCACGATGCGCCGGCTCATCGCTTTGTGCAGTTCTGCAATATCTGGTTTGCTCATAACGCGTGTACTCTCTCTCTTCTAACAGTCTATTCTGCGCCGATACCTGAACAGTATACTGCGCTTTAGCCGCTACTATAACCACTATCACATATTATTTCAACTGAAAATATTTCAATAAGCAACACACCCGCCGACCGCGTGTCGGCGGCGTGTCGCAGCCGCGCCCCGGCGCGCCCCCGGCGGGCGGAGCCGTGCGACGATGTGGTTGACCGCGCTACGCCTTGTCGGTATTTTGCGGCCATGAAGAACAAACGCACCGGTTCCGCTCGAGAATCGGTATGGGATTATCCGCGTCCGCCCGGCCTCGAGGCCGCGACTCGTCGCGTTCGGGTGGAGTTCGGCGGCGTCACCGTGGCCGACTCAACTGCAGCGTATCGGCTGCTCGAAACATCGCACCCACCGGTATACTATATCCCGAAGCGCGATATCGAACTATCGTATCTTCAGGCAGGCTCGGGATCGAGCTTTTGCGAATGGAAGGGTCGTGCGGTATACTACGACCTTGAGGTGGCCGGCCGGCGGGCCAAGCGCGCGGCCTGGGAGTACCCCGATCTACCGGATGCGTATCGCGCGATCGCGGATCACCTTGCGTTCTACCCGGCCTTGATGGACGCGTGCTACCTAGACGACGAGCGCGTGCGGCCGCAGGAGGGCCGCTTCTACGGCGGCTGGATCACCGCCGATATCGAAGGGCCGTTCAAGGGCGCCCCCGGCACCGGTGGCTGGTAGCGGACCACGCTCGAAAGCCGTGAGGCTCTGCGAGCACACGGTGCAACGACGGCCTGCCCAACGACGGCCTATAGAGGCCTAATAAGGAGATAGCGCATGCAGATCACGGTGGAGCATCTCACGGCCGAGGAGATCGAGAAGCGCCGGATCGGCTCCTGGCCGATCTGGGAAAAGGAGCCGAGCAGCTTCGACTGGAGCTACGATCAAACCGAAGAGTGCCTAATCTTGGAGGGGCGCGTTAGGATCGAGACCGACGAGGGCGAGCTCACAATCAAGCCTGGGGATTTCGTTACCTTTCCGAAGGGCTTGTCCTGCGTCTGGCATGTTCTCGAGCCGGTCAAGAAGCACTATAACTTTCTGTAACGCACCGATCGCCGCTCAGCCTTCCTGAATTGCGCCGATCGCGGACTCGATTACGCGGGCCACTGCTTCGTAGTTCTCGCGCGGTATCAGAAACCCAATCTCAAACGCGTCTTGAGAAGCCGCCGGGCCCGAGAAAAACAACTGAAACACCACGGTGTTTCCGGCTTGAAACATCACCTGGCGCACCAGGAACCCGTCTTTTAAGAACTCGGTGAACTCGGGATTGTACCCGGCGGATTCGTGGCGCTCGTACGCTGCGGCGGCCATGTCTTCGGCCTCGCCGTTAACCGCGGTGAGCACGTAGAGGCTTCCGCTCACCGGGTCGAGGTGCAGCCTCAGCGGCTCCTCGGCGCCGTCGCCGCGCAGCAAAGGGTAGACCTGTGCAGCGAACACCTCGCGTTGCCGGTCGTCGAGCACTACCCAGTTCTCCGGAACGCGATACAAGACCCCGAGCTCCTCGATCGCCTCGGCATCCTGAAGCAGATCGTCATTGACCTCGAAGCTCAGCTCCTCGTACTGCTCTTGATACTGCGCCTCGAGCTCCGCCTCGGCATCGTCGCGCGCATCGCAGCCCGTAAACAGAAGAGACACCGCCGCTAACGCGACCCCCAAAGCCCGGCCGGAAAACCGTGACCTCGGAGTGCAGAAGCCGCCGGGGAAAGGAAAGGAAAAGGGCGAGAGATCGGACATATGCATCGTTACTCCGTGACCGTAACAGTCCGGGTGTGTAGGCTGGTCCAGCCTAGGAAGACCGTGATCGCGATATCGAGGATATCTTGTTCGGTCTTAATCTCGTAGTCTTCGGCATCCCGGGCCATTTCGGCCGACTCGACATCGTTAATCGGAACGAGGCCCCAAAGAACGTACCACTGCCGATCCTCGGACGAGCGACCGCTTTGAGGTCCATCACCCACGGTGTGCACGTGTGTCGCGCACGCCCCAACAAAGAACACTACTGCAATCAATAACACGATGATCCGCTTCATATTCTACCCTCCGATGTTTTCGCGTCCGCCTCTCGCCCTGATGCGATCATGAGCCATCGGCGGTTCCGTGTCAACGAGTATCGTAGCTTTGCAGATATTTTGCGCCTCTTCCCGCCGGCCTGTGCCCCTACGGATCGCCACGCAGCACGGTGCGAAACTCATCGAACAGCCTCGAGACTCCGTCCCCGGCGGCTCGACCTTGCCCGGCGGCGCGATCGGTGTCTCCTCGCTCGCCGGCCGCATCGCCTTCGGTTCCGGCGCCCTGCCAGACCGGCCGGCGCCCCCCGCCCTTGCCGGCAATCGGCGCGAGAAGCCGAGTGCGGTGTTCATCGAACTCAAACGTACAATCATCCGAGACGCCGATCCACCAGCGAAGCTCATTCCCCGTCCGGTTCACGACGCAGACCGCGGTTCCGGACTCTTCAACCAAGCGGTCGACAACGGCGCGCATGAACTTCGCGTTTTCTTCGCGGAACCGTTCCGTGACTACAAGCGGTGCGCCGGAGCGGCGCGGCTGCTCCGCACCGTTCTCAGCGTCGTTCTCGGCCTCGCGGCGCAGCCGGGCGGCGAGCTCGCCTGCCAGCCGACGCTCGGTATCGCCGAGCCGGCGTTGCAGCTCGCCGGCATCATCGGCGTGTTTCCGCGCTTTCTCGACGAGGTCGTGTTGCTGCGCCGAGAACAACGCCGCAACCTGATTCACGACCGCGGTCTTCTCGGCGTAGTCGGCGAGCGCGCGGTCGCCGATCTTCCAGATGGTGCGAACGCGCCCGCGGATACGCTCCACGCCCACGCAGTTCACAAGCTGCAGCAGTCCGGTGCGCGCGGCGTGTAGGCCGCCGCACGCCGCACAATCGAACTCTCCGATTCGTACCACCCGAACCACACCCGCCACCTTCGGCTCGCGCCGCAACGGGAGGCCGTCGAGCTCGTCCTCGCCTACCTCAACCGCGCTCACCGCGAGATTCTCGCGAATCACTTCGTTTGCGCGGTGCTGCACCGCGGTCAACTCCCGCGGTGCCACCGAATCGGTGGCGAGCTCAACCGTGGTGTAAGCTTCGCCCTGATGCACCGAAACGGTCGCGTACTCAAACAAGCGATGAAACGCGGCCGAGATCACGTGTTGCCCGGTATGCTGTTGCATATACTCAAAGCGGTGCCGGCCGTCTATCTCTCCGGTCACGAGATCGCCCGCCTTGAAGGACTGGGCGCCGGTGCCGGCGAGGTGATGATGCACAACGCCGTCACGCTTCTGAACGTCTCTAACCGCGACGCCGTTGAGCGTTCCGCGATCGGCGGGCTGGCCGCCGCCTTCGGGATAGAACGCGGTGCGGTCGAGTACCAGCGCCGTTCCGTGCTCGTCGCCGCCGACCTCAACAACCGTGGCCTCGAAGCTCAGTCGCTCGGGATCGCTATAGTACAGTGGTTCGGTTTTCGTTGTTTCTGCGCTCATCGGCCTCTCCTCGGAACACATACTGTCTGCAGACGATGTAACGTAGCGCTCGCCGCGGCGTCGCAGCGTCGCAGCGTCGCGGCCCCGCGCCCCGCGCCCCCGGGAATACGACGCAACGCAGCAGCGACGCAGGAATTGCTTGACAGCGCGCAGGCGCCCCCATAGCATACCCTGAGGGAGACAATTCGGTGAAGACAAGACTCCGCTTCGAAGCGCTCACGGCGGTCGTGCTCGTGGCCGCTCTGGTTGTCGTAGCGTGCGCCACCGTTCCGGTTACCGGGCGAAGGCAGCTAAGCCTCATTCCGCGCAGCGAGCTCCTCGCGATGAGTTACTCGCAGTACGATCAATTTCTGGCCCAGCACCCGGTAATCACCGGCACGCCGGAGGCCGAAATGGTTGAGCGGGTCGGCAACCGCATTGCGACTGCGGTCGAGGAGTACCTCCGCGATCAAGGGAAGGCCGACCATCTGCGCGGGTACGACTGGGAGTTCCGCTTGGTCGACGACGACGCGGTCAACGCGTGGTGCATGCCGGGCGGTAAGGTGGTGTTTTACACCGGTATTCTCCCGGTAACGCGCGACGAAGCCGGCCTTGCGGTTGTGATGGGGCACGAGATCGCGCACGCGGTGGCCGAACACGGCAACGAGCGCATGAGCCAAGCGCTGCTCGCCGAGCTCGGCGGGGTCGGGCTCTCGGTCGCGATGCGCGAGCGGCCCGAGCGTACCCGTAACATGTGGCTTGCCGCTTACGGCGCGGGCGCCCAGGTGGGCGTACTGCTACCGTTTAGCCGTCGGCAAGAGAGCGAGGCCGACGAGCTTGGGCTGATCTTCATGGCGAAGGCCGGATACGATCCACGCGAGGCGCCGGAGTTCTGGGAACGGATGACCGAGCAACGCGTCGGCCCGGGGCCGCCTGAGTTCCTCAGTACGCATCCGGCCGACAGTACACGCATGCGAAATCTTCGCGAGTTGATGCCGACCGCGCTCGAGTACTACAACCCGTGATCCTTGATGCAGATAACCGCACACCCGCTCGATGAAACCGAGGCGCGCTCGGAGCGGTTCGGAAACAGCAACCTGATGCAAAGCGCCCTGTGGGGCGAGTTCAAGCGTCGGCGCGGGCACACGCGCCGCCGTTTCCTGCTCGAGACCCCGCACGGCAGGATTGCGCTGCTCGGGATCACGCGTTCAATGGGCCGCGACGGCGAGAGCCTGCATATTCCCTTCGGCCCGGAGCTTTCACCGGCCGATGAGGAGCGAGGGCCCACCTTAGAGGCCACCGCCGGGGCGTTGACTCGACACCTACCGGAGGCGTGTGTTTTTCTTCGCTTCGATCTCCCGTGGCCGAGCCCGTACACCCGTGAGCCGGAGCTGTTCGGGAGCGACGGGGCCTGGCTCGGGCCTCCGTCCGACCGTCTCCGCGAGCTCCGCATGAACATCAATACCGCCCGACGAAACCTTCGCAAGGCCCCGACCGAGATCAACCCACCCGACACCGTGATCCTCGACCTAACCCTCGGCGAACGCGAGCTCCTCGCGCGCATGCGCGCCAAGACCCGCTACAACATCCGGCTGGCCGACAGACGCGGCGTCGTGGTCGCCGAGATGGAGCCCGGGACCCTCGCGGAATGGCATCGGCTCTACAGGGAGACGACCGAGCGACAGGGCATTATCTGCGAGGACTACGAATATTTTCGTGAGCTGTTTCGAACCGCCGGCGACTCGCACGGCTTCGCCGCTACCGGCGTACACCTCTACGGCGCATGGGCCGAGCAGGAGCTCCTCGCGGGCATCATCGTCGCGCATCATCGCAACTCGGCCTACTATCTCTACGGCGCGAGCGGCCCGCGCAAGCGCAACCTCATGCCGGCATATGCGTTGCAATGGCACGCAATGCGCGCGGCCAAAGCGGCCGGCTGCACCCGTTACGACATGTTCGGTATCCCGCCCGGTCGCGACCCGGCACATCCGATGCACGGGCTGTACCGCTTCAAGACCGGATTCGGAGGCGAGGAACTCCATTACTCCGGAACCTGGGATTACCCCTTAGATCATGAACGATACCGCGCGCTCGCGCTACAGGAGACCGTCGGGAACACGTATCACACCGGCGGCTAACGGTCGTTGCCCGCCGGCTCATCGCGGCCTATAATGAGGGGTATCATGTCTGAACCGGTGGAGCCGACGCGGCCGGGGAAGCTGAGTAGAATCGCCGTTGTGGCGGCACTCTACCTCGCGGCCTACCTCGGCAACTACTTCAGCATCTTCGTTTTCACCGGCTTCCAATGGCTGTTCGGCAACCTGTTTGTGTTCATCATCCTGCGCCTGTTCGGCTTGCGGTGGGCGGTTCCGGCGGCCATTATCGCGGCTTCGCATACCATCGTGTTGTTCGGTCACCCGTTTGCACTGCTATGGTTGGTGGGCGAGATCACGTTTGTGGGGCTTGCGCTGCGTCGCAAGCCGCACGGCAACCTCATTTTACTTGACAACCTCTACTGGCCCGTAATCGGCATCTGGCTGATCTTCGGTACCTTCCAAGGCCTGCTTGGGGTGGCGCTTCCCGGTACGATCGCGATCATGCTGAAGCACTGGGTGAACGGAATCGCGAATGCCCTGGTCGCGACCATAATTCTCACCCTATCGCCGGTGCGCCGCCGTGCCGCCGTGTTTGAGTCGGCACCGTCATTGCTTCCGGTGCGACGCTACTGGTTCACGACGATCGTCGCGGTGGTAACGATCCCCGCGATCGTGTTCATGGCGCTATACGGCCGCAATCAGGATCGGGAGATCCACGACGAGATCGCGCGCGAGTTGCTTCACGTGCAGCACCTGATCGAGAAGAGCCTCGAGCAGTGGCTCGAGCCGAACCTCCGAGCGTTTCACCGCTTCGCGGTGGTCGCGTCGCGCTCGCACGCCGAGCACGGTGTTGTCCAAGACGGCACCCGCACCGCGCACCTCGACCGTCCTGCGCTCGAGCTGCTGCGAACCTTCGCACCCTCGACCGATATTCTGCTGTTTCGAAGCTATCGTGGTGATGAACTCGGGCAGGCGGTACTCGAGTCGTCGCGCTGCGTAGAGAGTCTCAAGGACGACCCCTCTGTCGAGTTGCTTGCCGTACTCGAGTATGAGCGCGCGGCTCCGGTATTCGTACGCCGCCTCCCGGCGCGCGAAAACGAGCCGGGAGCGCTCGTGATGGCGCTGAATCCCAAAGGGTTTGAACGCCGCATGGCTTCGCTCCTCGAAAACTACCCGAAACACTCCTACGAGCTGAGAAACCCGGCCGGGTACACGCTTGCGGCGCACGGGAACCCGGCTACCGAGTTGCTTGAGCTGATCGAGTTGCGCCGCCCCACCGAAAAGCAGGACCCGGGCATGCGAGAGTACGGGCTTAGCCCCACCGACCGGGTTCGCAAGACCGATTCCGGGGTGTATCACCGGCTCCCCAGCGACGACCGCATGCGCCCCATCTGGTCGAGATGGACCGACTCCGATTTCGCGGCGGTCGGTTCGTTCGCCCGGCCGGAGCTCGGAGAGCTCATCGTATCGGTGCCGTTCGAACCGTTTCAGGCGCGACTCTACCACACGCAGCAGCGCGCGCTTGCGCTCACCTTGCTGGTGAACGCCCTCGCGGTGCTCGCGGCCTGGTGGTTCGGTCGCTCGTTCGCCGAACCGCTGACCCAACTCGCCGAAGCAACCTCAGATCTCCCCCGACGCGTGGCTCGCAATGAGGAGATTCTCTTGCCCGAGAGTTCAATCCTCGAAGTAGACGCATTGGTTACCGAGTTTCGTCGTGTCAGCGATGAGTTGAGCGATCGGCTTTCGGAGCTCAGGTCTCTGAACAAAGACCTCGAGAATCGCGTCTCGCAGCGCACCGCAGAGCTGCGGCGGGCAAACGTCGAACTCCAGACGGCGAAGGACGACGCCGAGGAGGCGAACCGTCTCAAGAGCGAGTTTCTCGCAAACGTGAGCCACGAGATCCGTACCCCGCTGAACGGGGTGCTCGGTATGCTCCGCGTCCTCGACACCGAGGAACTCACCGAGCGACAGCAAGGCTATATCACCGCGGCCTTACGATCCGGTCATGCGCTTACGCGCCTGCTCGCGGATGTGCTCGAGCTTACGCATCTCGAGTCGGGCCCGACCCGCCCGGAGCTCACGCCGTTTGAGCCGCACGAAGTGCTCGAGTCGATTCGTACGATCTTCGCGGATCTCGCAACCGAGAAGGGGGTGTGGTTGCGGTGCGAGGTGGAGGACGGCGCGCGCGAGGTATTGCTCGGCGACGCACGGCGTATTCGCCAGATTCTGCTGAACCTCGTGGGTAACGCGGTCAAGTTCACTCACTCGGGAGGGATCACGGTTAAGGCGTCGATCGATACGCCTCTTACGCTCACACTCACCGTGAGCGATACCGGAATCGGCATGGACTGCGAGAAGCTTGAAAGGCTGAAAGAGCCGTTTGTGCGCGGACCCGAGGCCGGCGAGGCGCGCTACGGGGGAACCGGTCTTGGGCTCACGATCGTAGCGCGAGTAACCGCGCTCCTGCAGGGCGAGCTCGAGGTCAAGAGCAGCCCCGGCGAAGGCACCGAGGTGCGGGTGCAGCTCCCGATTGCGGTAGCCCGTGACTCCGAGTCGGAGCACCAGGGACCTTCGCAGGGGCCTTCGCAGGGGCCCTCGATCAAACCCGAACTCGCGCCGTCGGGCGCTGCTCAACAGGAACAGCGCACGCCTGCGAAGGGGTTACGCGTTTTGGTGGCCGAGGACGAAGCGATAAATCGCATCACGCTCGAACGCTTTCTCAAGCAGCTTGGGCACAGCGTCACGAGCGCGGTCGACGGGCAAGACGCGCTCGAGAAGCTCGCCGAGTCGGAGTTCGACCTCGTTCTCATGGATATCCGCATGCCGCGCATGGACGGCCTCGAGGCGACCAAACGAATCCGTGCCGGGCAGGTTTCGAGCATGGTTGCCGATATTCCAATCGTTGCGGTAACCGCCTACGCGATGCGGGGCGATCGCGAGCGTTTCCTCGAGGCCGGTATGAACGCGTATCTCGCAAAACCGGTCTCGCCGGAATCGCTCGCCGCCGCGGTTCAAAGCGTGGTCTCAGGCTGAACCCGGCTCGAGCAGCGCTCGTCTAAGAAACTCCAGCGCGGCTTGAGCGGCTCTCAGCTTAACCTGCTCGCGGCCGCCCCAGAACTCCCGGCGAACGCACTGCACCTGCGTTGCAGAAGCAATCGCGATATACGTAAGCCCCACCGGCTTCTCTTCGCTTCCGCCTCCCGGGCCGGCGATGCCGGTCACCGAAAGCCCGATACCCGCTCCGGTACGCTGTCGCACACCTACCGCCATCGCGCGAGCAACCGCCTCGCTCACCGCCCCGTGTTCTTCGATCAGCGCCGGATCCACCGATAGCTCGTCGGTCTTAAGCGCATTGCTGTAGGCAACGACGCCCCCGAGATAGTACTCCGAACTGCCGGCGACGTTCGTGACGCGGTGACCGATGAGCCCGCCGGTACACGACTCGGCGGTCGCAAGCTTGAGCCGCCGGTGTCGCAACAGCCGCCCAACCGCCTCCTCGAGCGTTACCTCGTCCTCGCCGTAGACCGCCGCGCCGAGTTGCTCGTAGATCTGCTGCGCGCATCGCTCGTTTAGGCGCTCGGCCGCGGTGCGCGTGTGCGCCCGGGAGGTAATCCGCAGATGCACCTCGGCGGACTTCGCGAGCGGTGCAATCGTAGGGTTACTCTGGGTGGAAAGGATCGGCTCGAGCAACTCCGAGATTCGCGACTCGCCGAGCCCGACCACCCGAAGCACCCGCGAGACCAGCACCGCGGTTCCGGCAGCGCCCTCGAGAGCCGCGCTCAACCGGGGCAGCACCTGATCCTGCATCAACGCGCGCATCTCGTGTGGCGGTCCCGGCAACAACACCACCGTCACGCCCCGGTGTGTGAGATAGATGCCGGGCGCGGTGCCGTGCTCGTTCTCGAGCAACTCGGCGCCTACCGGCACCATGGCTTGTCGAAAGTTATTCTCGGTGGGAACCCGGCCGCGCCGCTCAAAGAACTGCATCAGCCGCCGAACCCAGTGCTCGTTTCGCTCGAGCTCCAGCCCCAGTACCGACGCGACGGTCTCGCGCGTAAGGTCATCCTCGGTCGGTCCGAGCCCGCCGCACGCTACCACCAGCTCGGCGCGATCCACCGCGGTTCGCACGGCTCCCTCGAGCCGTTCGGGGTTATCGCCGACGACGGTTTGGTAATACACGCCCACGCCGATCTCGGCAAGCATACGCGCGATCTCGGCGGCATTGGTGTTCACGGTATGCCCCATCAGAAGCTCGGTTCCCACCGCCAGTATCTCAGCCTTCATTCTCCCTCCCGTTTGTGGTTGCCGACCGTGCAGTGTGATCACTGCGCAGGGCGCATCCTACACCGCTTCTGGAAGATCACACAATTGTCCGGCCCGAGCGAGCCGGTTTTGACGTTGTCGGTTTTGACGTATGCATTTACTAGTGTTATGGTTATGTTATTATGCAAGAATCAAAATCACCGTCACGAAGGCGCTTCATTAAGCAACTGTGTGGCGGGGCCGCCGCCTTGGCGCTCGGGCGCATGGTTCCGTTCTTACCGGGCGGTGGGCCTACTCCGGCACACGGCGACACCGACGACCTGAAACCCGGGCTCCCGAAGCGCACGCTCGGGCGAACCGGCGCCGAGGTGGGGCTGTTCAGCCTTGGCGGTGAAGCCACGATCGAGACCGGCAGCCGGCGCGAAAAAGCGGCCGAGATCATCAACCGAGCGCTCGACCTTGGGGTGAACTACATCGACACCGCACCGCGTTACGGCAACGGAGCGAGCGAACGCAACATCGGCGAGGTAATGCGCGATCGCCGCGACGAGGTATTTCTCGCCACCAAAACTCACGAGCGCGACTACGACGGCACGATGCGGCTTATCGAGGAGAGCCTCGAGCGCCTCCAAACCGACCGTCTCGATCTCTATCAACTGCACAATATTCGCCTCGATCAGGATCTCGACCGCGCACTGGCCGACAACGGCGCCGTGAAAGCGCTCGAACGGCTGAAGTCCGAGGGCGTGATTTCGAATATCGGAATCACGGGGCATCGTGACCCCGAGGTGCTCCTGCGAGGCATTCGCGAGTACGAGTTCGACACCATCCTGATGTCGCTCAACGCCGCCGATAGGTTTTACAAACCGTTTCAGGACGAACTGCTGAAGACCGCCGAGCGACAAGGGCTCGGAATCATCGCGATGAAGGTAGCCGCGGTCGGACGCGTGTTTCGCGAAGACGGTGTCACCTCGATGGAGCAAGCACTTGGGTACGTCCTCTCGCTACCGGTGAGCACCGCGATCGTCGGCATCTCGAGCATTCGCGAACTCGAGGAGAACGTCGAAATTGCGCAGCGCTTTGAGCCGTACCCGCGCGAAGAGATGCAGGAGATCGAAGAACTCGTGGCGCACTACGAATCGGAGGCAAACTTCTTCAAGCACCACTGGTAGCTGCCGCGTCCTCGCCGAGGCGGAAGCGCGCCGCTTCATAGCGGCGGACGATCTCGGCATGCCGGCGGCTGCCTTCGGGCACGCGGGATGAAGCGCTTTGCTCGAAGTAGTCTTTGTACGACTCGAGCGCTCGGCGGTACTGGTGGCTCGCGTTGCCGCGGCTTCCGTCGAGCTCAAACAACACCGCAAGATCAAACTCGATATCGGCAACTCGGTCTCGCGGCGCACGGTTGAGCTTCTCGTATATCGCAAGTGCCCGCTCCCAAGCCCATTCCGCGCCATCTAGCTCGCCGAGTCGAGCGAGCGACCGGCCGAGCTCGCGATGAAGTTCCGCTTCGAGCGCCCGGTTGCCGGACCGTTCGGCGAACGACAGTGCCTCGAGATAGAGTTCGAGCGCGGCCTCATCGTTGCGCTGCAGCACGCGCGCCGCGGCTTTACGGCGCAGTATTCGGGCCGCCTCGGGCGCGCGGTCGAGCTCCGCGGCCCGTTCCGCGGCCGTCTCGTACATCGAGACCGCCAGATCGAGCTCCGCCTGACGTTGCATCAGCGCTCCCCAGGCTGCGAACAACGCGGTCTCGAGCTTCGGCCCGTCGTGTCCGGGAAGCGGGGCAAACTCGAATAGCTCCTCGCGGAGATCGGCGACATCCGCCCCCGAGTCAAGCTCGAGTTCAACCGCCGCAAGCTGCCAAACTCGCCGCTCGGTCTCCAGCCCGGCGTACTCCGAAGCAATACGGTGCGCCTCGCGGTAGGCCGCCGCCGCCCCGTCGCGGTCCTCGAGCTGCCGCAGTACGCCGGCGTACCCCGCTTTCCCGGCGGCGAAGACCGGAATGCAGCGTGCCGGCATACCGTCGGGATACACAGCGTGCTCCGAAAGCAGCTCGCGATACGCCTGCGCCGCCTTCAGGAGCTCGCCTCGCTCGCCGAGATCGGCGGCATGCGCAAACGAGACCGGACATTCCGGCTCCGGATCCGGCAGCCCGGCGCATCCGGCGAGCGCCCCCAAAACAGGGCCAAAAACGGCGACTACGATCACAAACGTGACGGGCAGATGGATCCGTGATTCCGGTCTGAGAAATGCTTTGGGGTTCGTTGTCGCCATCGGGGTCTCCGCCGCCGTCACATCTCGGCCGCTTCGGGTCTCGGGTGCCCCGGCGATCACCCGCGGAGCACTCGGCTCGTGCGATTCTATCGCAGGACCGCTACTGCGGCAACAACTCGTACCCCACCGAGACCTGCACTCGATGTGTGAGCTCGCCCGGGCTTACCGGGACCGAGTCGGCCTCGGTTTCCACGGTGCGGAGCATCGACCTCGGGGCGTGCTGCTCGTGCTCGGCTATGTTCAACACGCGGCCGAGACGAAGTCCCTCGGCGGCCGCCAACTCTTCCGCCTTCGCGCGGGCCGCCTGCATAGCGCCCGCACGTGCCTCGGAAGCGACGGCACTCGGGTCGGATACCTCAAACCGTATACCCCCTACGTAATCGGCCCCGGCGTTCACGGTTGCGGCAAGAACCTCGCCCAGCCGGGAGACTTCGCGAACCGTTACCTGCACGGTGTTGCGCACGCGGTACTCTCCCCTGAACTCGTTATCGTCGTCGGGGCTGCCCTCGTTGCCCGAGCGTGGCCGATCGTGCAGATAGACGCTGTACTCAGTAGTACGAACATCACGCTCCGGCACTTCGAGCTCCTGCAGAGCCTTCAGCACCGCACTCATCCGCCGGCGGTTCTCCGATTCGGCGCGCTCGAGTTCCCGCTCGGCGGTTTGCACCCCTATCGTAGCAGTAGCAACATCCGGCACCGCCGAGGCCTCCCCCTGCGCGCCAACCGAGATGCGCGCCGGCTCCGACGGCGGCTTGGGCGCACCCTCAACCTCGGCCGTCCCCCTTGCCGACAGCGAGACCGGAACCCATACCACAATCAGCCACACCCAGATCAGCGCAACCGCGCCACGAGATCTTAGCACCATACGAACGAGAATAGCACATAAACGGGCTGAGTACCGCTCGAGTAACGGCTACTCGGCTACTCGGCGACAGGGCGGCGCGGCGCCCGACGCGAGCCGGTACTGGCATTTTTCTCGGAGAAGGGATAGGCTGTAGGTGCGCTGCAGCGATAAGGAGGCAATGGTGCGTATCGTGACGGTCATGGCGGCACTTGTGATACTCGTGTCGGCGGGCGCACACGCCGGCGAGACCGACCCGGAAACGCTCGCCGACGAGCTCGCGGGCGGAAGCCTCGAGAGCGCAATTTCGCGTCTCGACGCCGAGCAGCCCGAGGTTGCGGTAGAGGGGGCTGCGGAGCTCGGCCTGCGCTACTTTGAGCGAGGCCGGGGCCCCGACGGCATCGCGGCGTTTGAGTACGCGGTGGAGCGTGGACGAGGGCATGCCGGCTCCGAGGCCTTCGCCGAGGCCCTCCGGACGCTCGCGGTGATACGTTACCAGTCGGGGCAGGTGCGTGAAGCCATGGGGCTGATGGAGCAATCGGCCGAGGCATTCGCCGAGGTAGCGGCCGGCGAGCAGGAACTTCTGTCGCGCTTTACACTCTCCAATTTTCAGCACGGATACGGCATGTTGCAGGCGGCGTTGACGACGGTTAACGAGGTGCTCGCCCGGGAAGACGAGATATCCGATGAGATGCTCCTCGCCGATATCCTTGCCGAGGCGGCCATGGTTCGCTACAAGCTCGGGCGGATGGATGAGATACCGACGCTGCTCGAGCGCGCCGAGGATATCTACCACTCCGCCGACGACCCCGACGGGCTCGGTCGCGTCTACCGTACCTTCGGTAACTATCACATCGGGCGCGATGACCCCGAAACCGCGATCGAGTACTACGAGCGCGCCGCCGAACAGTACGAGCAATCCGGTAACCCGCACGGGTACGCGAACACATCCTTCAACCTCGGCCTCACGTACGTAAATCTGCACCGGCCGGCTACCGCGGTAGAGTACCTCGAGAACGCGATCGAGAACTTCGCCGGAGTCGGGTCGCGGGCGGGCGCCGGAATGGCCGGCACCGAGCTCGCACGAGTACTTCTGCAGCTCGGCCGGCTCGACGAGGCCGACAGCATGGTAAGCCAAGCGATCGATCACCTGCAGGCTTCGCAGTCGATGCGCCGCTTGGCGCAGGCCTACGTCGTGTACGGTGTGGTTCTCGAGGCTCGGGACGAGCTCGCTGATGCCGAACGGTCGTACCAAGACGCAATTCATCTCTACGAGGACCTCGGAATAGAGCACGAGGCCGAGGGCGTTCGCGCCCACCTCGACCGCGTGCAGTCGCGGCGCCTCGAAGATCAAACAATCTGAGCGACGCAAAGACCCAACACACGGAAAGGATCTGGTAACGTATGCAAAACAACATCACCCAAGCGCGCATGCAACCCGTGTCGGCGTTTCCGCCGGCCGATCGCAAAGCAGTTCGGTACGTACTGACCGATATCGACGATACCCTCACCACCGATGGCCTGCTCGAAGCCTGCGCATACAGCGCAATCGAGAGACTCGCCGAGAACGGCATAGCGGTAATCCCGATTACCGGCCGCCCGGCCGGCTGGTGCGACCACATCGCCCGGATGTGGCCGGTGGAGGGCGTGGTCGGCGAGAACGGCGCGATGTACTTTCGCTACGATCGCGAGGAGCGGCGCATGTATCGTCGGTATTCTCGTGACGCGGCACAACGCAAAATCGACCGCGAGAAACTCAACGAGCTCGGCGAGCATATCCTGCGCGAGGTGCCGGGCTGCGCTATCGCAGCCGATCAGGCCTACCGCGAAGCCGACCTCGCGATCGACTTCACCGAGGACGTTGACCCGCTTCCGAACGAGGCAATCGAGCGAATCCAGGAGTTGTTCGAGGAGGCCGGTGCGCACGCCAAGATCAGCTCAATTCACGTCAACGGCTGGTTCGGAGAGTACGACAAGCTCACCATGACAAAAGTGCTGTTCTCCGATGTCTTTGGAATTGATCTCGAGGATTATCGTGATCGCATCGTGTTCTGCGGCGACTCGCCGAACGACGCACCGATGTTCGGGTACTTCCCACACTCGGTAGGCGTCGCGAACGTACGCGATTTCGTCGGCCGCATTGCCGCCGAACCGCGCTGGGTGACCGAAGGTCGCGGCGGCACCGGCTTCGCGGAGCTCGCCGAGCATCTCTTCGCCGCCGGGCAGTTCGCCGTCAATGACTGACCTCCCTCACCGCGCCGAAGAGCTGATCTGCCGGCTCGAACTCGAGCCGCATCCCGAGGGTGGGTTCTTTCGTGAGGTATACCGCAGCGAGGAACGGATCCCGCAACACGTCTTGCCGGAGCGCTACCGTGGAGACCGTGTGTTCGCAACCTCGATCTATTTCCTCATACCCGGGCGGCATGTCTCGCGGCTTCATCGCCTCTGCTCCGATGAGGTATGGCACTTCTACGAGGGCTGCGGCGTGCGCATTCATGTTTTCGACGACCACAACCGTTACCACGAGTCGCGACTCGGCGCCGACCTCGCGGAGGGCGAGTTGTACCAAACTGTGGTTCCCGGGCAAACCTGGTTCGGCGCGCATCCCACCGACGAAGCCTCGTTCGCGCTGGTGGGGTGCACGGTCGCGCCCGGATTCGAGTACTCGGATTTCACGATGGAGAACGCCGAGACGCTGCTCGACCGTTTTCCGGAACACCAAGCGATTATTCGGCGCTTACTGTGACGCCGGTACACGCGTCCGAATCGGGACGCGCGCACGGGCGGAGGCCGCGCGAGACTTTAGGATCGTTCGAGCAGGAAGCGCTCAAAATCCGGCGGTGAGAGCGGGCGGCTCAGGTAATAGCCCTGCACCTCGTCGCAGCCTTGCCGTTGTAGGTACTCGAGTTGCTGTTGCGTCTCAACACCCTCGGCGACGACCCGCAGGCGGAGATTCTGCGCCATCGCGATGATCCCTGCAACGATCTCGGCGTCGTCGGAGTTGTAGTCGAGGTCGGCCACAAATGAACGGTCGATCTTCACGCAATCAACCGGGAGCTTCTTCAAATAGTACAGAGATGAGTAGCCGGTGCCGAAGTCGTCGATCGAGATGTGAATTCGGTGCGACGCGAGCTCCGCAAGCTTGGCAGCGGCGCGCTCGATCTCGAGCATCAACGCGGTCTCGGTAACCTCCAGCTCGAGGTTCTCGGCCGGGAAGCCGGTGCGCTGCAGCACTCCCAAAACCTGTTCCACCAAGTACGGGTCATAGAGGTGCCGCGACGAAAGGTTGACCGCAACGCGCAACTCGCCGTCGCTGCACGCCACAAACTCGCGCGCCACGTTACAGGTTTGCTCGAGCACCATGATGTCGATTCGGTCGATCAATCCGGCGTCTTCGGCCACCGGGATAAACCGGTCGGGCGGCACCTGCACCCCGTCGGGACGCCTCCAGCGCACCAGTGCTTCCATACCGGTCAATCGCCGTCCGCCGACCTCGAGCTTAGGGTGCAACA
This sequence comes from Spirochaetaceae bacterium, assembly GCA_003552185.1. Taxonomy (GTDB): domain Bacteria; phylum Spirochaetota; class Spirochaetia; order DSM-27196; family SLAA01; genus B1Sed10-166. The sequence goes on along the minus strand of PUOW01000196.1, from coordinate 6,030 downwards.
CGATCGTGAACTCTTCGCGCTCGATCGCGCGGCGCAGATTGAACTCGAGCTCGAGGCGCTCGTGCACCGGCGCATTCATCTCGGCCGAGTAGAACTCGTACTGATTCTTGCCTTGGTGTTTCGCTCGGTACATCGCAAGATCGGCGTTCACGACAAGCTCCTCCGCATCTCGCGCATCGCGCGGATAAAACGCCAGCCCGATGCTGACCGTCACAAACAGCTCCTGCCCACCGATACGAAACGGCTTCTCGAGACTGCGCAGAAGTCTCTCGACGATCTCGACCGCGACACGAGACACCTCCGGCGCCGCGATCATCATCACGAACTCGTCACCGCCGAGTCGCCCGAGCGTGTCCTCGCTGCGTACCACTCCCCCGATCCGCTGCGCGAGCTGTTGCAACAGCAGATCGCCGGCCGAGTGCCCCAAACTGTCGTTAATGTTCTTGAAGTTATCGAGATCGAAAAACACCACCGCGATCTCGAACGGCTCGCGCTCCGCGCGCTTGAGCGAGACCTGAAGCCGATCCTGAAACAGCACCCGATTCGGCAGCCCGGTCAGCGCGTCGTGCAACGCCTGGTAGCGGATCTGTTTCTCCTTCCGCTTCATCTCGGTAATGTCGTGAAACACGCTGACGTAGTACAATGGGTCTGAGGCGTCTCGGCCGATCGCGGTGATGTTGAGCCACTCCGGGTAGGCCTCGCCGTCCTTGCGCCGGTTCCAGATCTCTCCCGACCACTGGCCGTGCTGTATCAGCGAATCCCACATCTCTTGATAGAACGCCTTGTCGTGGCGGTCGGACTTCAGGATACGCGGGTTTCGCCCAATCGCCTCCTCGGCGCTGTAACCGGTGATGGTCGTGAATGCCGGATTGACCGATACAATCGTGCCGTCGGCGTCGGTAACCGCGATACCCTCGATCGCGTTGTCGAACACTCGTTGAAACAGTCGTAGCTCGCGCACCATGGTCTGCCGTTCGGTGATGTCACGAACCATCGCCAAAATGAGCGTACGCGAGCCGTTGGGCACGCGTGAAAGGTACACCTCGACATCGAACTCGCTGCCGTCGTGCGGCCGCCGTGCGCGCCACTCGAACAGCTGCGGCTCTCCGTCGCGGCATCGCCGCCAATACTCCTCCAGCTGCCCTTCCGAATCACGATACGCCGAGTACTGCTCTACCATCGAATAACGCCGGAAGGTCTCGCGCGTCGCGCCGTACATGCGGAGCGCGGCCTCATTCACCTCGAGAATGTTGCCGTCGAGGTCGTGGATAATCACCGCGTCGTAGAGCGCGTCGAAGAGGCTTCGGCAGAGAGTTTCGTCGATCGTAGGATACTCACTCACGGCCGGCTCCTGATTCTCCGACGCCCGATTCGCCGACGCCCGATTCACTCGCTCCGGACGGTCTCGGCGTTTCGGCGGGGGTGTCCGGATGGGCTCGAAAAACCTCCCTCCCGCCGAGGTAGGTGCCGAGCACGCGAATCTGCTCGAGCTCGGCAGGAGGCAGCTGCAGCGGGTTGTGCGACAACACCACAAAATCGGCGCGCATGCCGGGGTCGAGCGTTCCTTTGCTGTGTTCGGCGCCCTCGGCGTACGCACCGCCTTGCGTATAGCAGCGGAGCGCCTCTTCGACCGTGATCCGCTGCGCACCACCGCGGCAGGTCGTGTAGCGGATCGCTCGAAACGGGTCGATGCTTCCCTCGGCCGGCGCGTCTGAGCCGAACGACAGCGGAACCCCGGCGTCGAGCAAACTCCGATACGGGTACGCGCGCTCGGCACGCTCCGCCCCGATCAAGGCGCGGTCTTTCTCGGGCGACGACAGCGCGTGCGGCTGCGCCGCGATCAACACACCGAGCTCGCGCAGACGCGGAATGTCGGCAGGGTCAATGAGCTGGGCGTGCTCGAGCCGTAGCCGAAGGCCGGTGAGCACCGGGTGGCGGTCGGCCACGGTTTCCAGAACATTGAGGAATTCCTTCACCGCGCGGTCGCCGATCGCGTGAAAAGCCGCCCGCCTGCGCATGCGGGCACAACGCAGCAGCACCTGCTTCAGCGCGCTACCGTGCAACACCGGAGTTCCGTAGTTCTGCGGCTCGCCCTCGTACGGCTCGAGCAGCCAGGCGGTGCGGGTCGAGAACGCGCCGTCGAGAAAGTACTTCACCGGCCCGCGCTCGATTCGGCCAGGCCGATAGCGCGCAAACCGCATTGCCGCGGGTCCGAATCGGCGCATGCCGCTCGGCCAACACGAAAACCGACAGCTCAGCTCCCCGGCGCGAAACAGGCGGTTCAGCCACCAGACGCTGAGCGGGTTCCAGGTATTGTCTTGCACCGAGGTGATGCCGTGCATCGCGAACACCCCGAGGGCAAAACGCAGCCGTTCGGTCGCAAGACGCGGACGGCGGTTGAGCTCGGCAAAACGGCGGTAATGCAGCGGCTCCACCGCTGCGTCGGTCAAAACCCCGGTCGGAGATCCGCCGCGCTCGCGCATGATTCGCCCGCCCGGCGGATCGCCGCGCCGACGGTCGAACCCGAGTTGCTTCAGCATCGCGGTGTTTACGCACGCGCCGTGTCCGGAAAACTGAAACAGCGCGACAGGGTTATCGGGAAACTCCGCGTCGAGCCTCGAGCGATGAGGCTCGGGCCAATCGGGGTAGTCCCACCCGAACCCGATCACGGTCTCGCCGGGGCGAAGAGCGCCAAAATGCGCATGGAGTCGCTCGATAATCTCGCGCTCACCCAAGCCGCCGAGGTGCGGATAGGCTGCGTGGTCGCCCATCACGAGCGCGTGGAGGTGATTGTCATTGAAGCCGGGCACCACAAACGCGCCGCCGAGATCCACCTCTTCGCTCGCGCCGTCCCGGGCCGCTGTGCCGAGGCCGGTGCGGCCGGCTGCCGCGGTGGCGGCGCGCTTCGGGCCGCCACGGGTGTTCGGCAGCAGCTCGCGCACCCACTCCCCCTCGGTGTGAAGCTCGCCGGCGAAACTCCCCGCGGCTCCGAGCGTTATGAAGTTGCCGTTGTAGAACCTCTTGTGCTGCACCCCTTCCCTACTCCTCCGCTGCTTGGACTGCTGCGTTTCTGCCGGCAGCGCTCCCGGCCGCGGCCGCCGCGGGCTGAGCCTATTGAATCGGAACGTGCCGGAACCGCCCGGATCCGGTGTCCCAGATCCCGAAACTCGGCGAACCGAAACGGCCCATAACCTCACCGGGATTAGCCCAGAGGCTCGAGCCGATCTGCTGTTGATACTGCTTGTGGTCGTGCCCGCTGAACACCGCGTCGTACGCGCTGCTCTCGGCCAAGCGGCGCGCGATCTCGGGATAGTGTTGCAGCGCAACCTGCTTGCCGTCGATCTCGAGCTCGGCCATCGGGCCGTGCAACCGAACTTGTTCGTAGCCGGCCGCGACGCGCGTGATAAGAAACGGATCACCGTCGTTGTTCCCGAAGACGCAGTCGATCCGCCCCGAGAAACCGTCACCGAGCTGGGCGAGCGTGAACGGCGCACAGAAATCACCGAGGAACAACAGTCGCTCAGCGCCCTCTTCCGCCACCAGCGTGAGGGCCTTTTCGAGATTCCAGATGTTGTCGTGGATGTCGCTCAGTACCGCGATCTGCATACTCCCTCCTTAGTTCCGTCGCACTGCCTGCCGTTAGGCCGACCGAGAAGCCTCGGCGGCCACCGTCACACCGCGCAAGCTGTCCGAGACCGGACAGGCGCGCTCAACGAGCTCCATGAGCTCGCCGATCTGCTCGTCGGAGGCCTCGGCGTTCACCTGCATCTTGACGCGTATCTGCTGAAAGCCGCTTCGCACGTCGTCACGCTTGAGCATGAATCCGTCAGGATCGAGATCGCCCTCGATCGTGACGCTACATCCCTGCAAGCTTACCCCGACGCGCTTGGCGTGCGCCCGCGCGGTTATCGCGACGCAGCCTCCGAGCGAACTCAGCATCAGCTCGAGCGGCGTCATACCTTCGTCGGAGCCTCCGAAAGCCTTCGGCTCGTCCATTACTACCTCAAACTCGCGCGCAGTCGCACGGCAGCGGAGACCTTGCTCCAGCTCTACCTGGGCCCTATATGTGTGTACACCCATGTTTTTCTCCTTACTGTGGCTATATTCCGTAGTCGGTCACTATAACACACCGCGTGATCGTACAAAAAGCCTGCGGAAACCGCCGCTACACCGGGAGTGACGAGGTGACGAAGCGCACCGATAGCGCTATCATGGAAGCCGCTTCCAACCGGGAACTCGAGGAGATCCGCGTGCTGCCGATCAAGGATTATTTGCAGAGCAAGAGCTTTCCGCTGGTAAACACCGTGTTCATTGTCGTCAATGTGGTGGTGTTCGTGCATCAAATCCGCCTGCCGACCGCGCAAAGCGAAGCCTTCATCATGCAACACGCCTTTGTGGCCGGGCGTTTCTTCGACGGCCCGCTCGAGCATTGGCCCACGATCTTCAGCAGCATGTTTCTGCACGGCGGCTTCGTGCACTTCATCGGCAACATGCTGTTTTTGTTCGTATTTGGAGATAACGTCGAGGACGCGCTCGGTCATATCCGATACTTCTTTTTCTACTTCTTCGCCGGGGCGGTCGCGGCCTTCGCGCAGACGCTGTTTATCGCCGATCTTTCGATACCGCTGATCGGCGCCTCCGGGGCGATCTCGGCGGTGCTCGGCGCGTACATCATTCTGTACCCCATGGCGCGCGTGCTCACGATCATCCCGATCGGGTTCCTTTTGATGAGCGCCAAGCTCCCGGCCTACCTCTTTGTCGGTGTGTGGGCGGTTATGCAGTTGTTCTCCGGGGTGCTCACGATAGCCGGCGGCGTAGGCAGTAACATCGGATACTTTGCGCATATCGGCGGGTTTGTGTTCGGGTTTTTGTTCGCGGCCGCCGGACGCCGCCGCTACCTGCAGAAGTTTCACCGCCACCGCCGCGTATTCTACAACGAAGGCGTGTACTGGTAGTTCCCCCGGGACTCTATCGGTACGGCACACCCGCGGTGCAGAAGCTGCGGTAGTACTCGAAATACGACTTGCGGTCGGGGCCGGCATAGCACGCAACGCGCTCGATCGACAGCTCAACAAAGCGCTCCTCGCCGAGAACACGCCTCAGCAGCTTCGCGGCACCCGGGGGCGTATCGGTTCCCCCGTCGAGCACGAACTCAATGCCGTCTCCATCTCCGTTGCGGCGCTCGAGCGCGGCAACATAGGGTACGAGTGCCGTCTCAAGATCGGCAGGCGCCGGCGCCCCCTCATCGCGCGAGCGCACGCGGTAGCGCGCGGCGCTCAACGCCTGCATCAAAGACGGCTGTTTGCGCCCTAACTCGTCGAACGCGGGCAGAAGCTCGTACTCAATGATCTCAACGCCGCGCGGAAGCGTCGCCTGTATCCGCCGCATTGCAACCGCGAGCTCGTCCGCCTCGTAACGCGAGGCGAGCCGAACCCTGCAGACCTCGCCCCGCGAGCTCACTCCTACCGAGAGCGGCTGCGCGAACTCGATCTTCGGATGCGGGTTATAGCCGGCGCTGTAATGCAGATGCAGCCCGGCTGCCGAAAACGCGCGTTCCAAGCTCTGCAGCAAGCCGAGATGCGAGGTGAACGCCGCCCCCTGCAGCTTCGTAAAGGTAAACAACAGTACCGTTTCGTATCCGGGCGTTCCGTGGACACCCTCAATCGCCTCAAGCGGCTTGACCTCCGCCGGGTCGAGCGCTTCGCTCTCGCGCACCGAAACCTCGCGATTGCAGATACCGCAGTGATCGGGGCAACCGGGAGCGCAGCGCTCACTCCGTTGCCCCTCCCGGCAGCGTTGCCACTCGCGCTCGAGATAGCGCCGCGAAACGCCGGCGCGAATGGCGTCCCACGGAAGCTCCTCGGCGGGGTCTCGCGCGGCGAGGTAGCGCGTCTCGGGCATCGAACCGTCGCGCTCGAACACCTCCCGCCACAACTCGCGGTCTATACGGTCGTCCCAGGCGTCCATCCGCGCACCGTTGCGGTAGGCGTCCTCGATCAACGCGCCCACGTGCTCATCGCCGCGCGTGAT
>PUOW01000432.1 GCA_003552185.1 Spirochaetaceae bacterium | reverse complement strand
TACATCAACAACACGGTGCACGAGAACTTCGACAAGAAAGACGCCATCGCGCGGTGTGCGATGCAGCTGGTGCATCCCGACGCAACCGTGATCATAGACGCAGGAAGCACAACCGCAATCCTCTCGCGAAGGATTCACGGCTACGCGGTAACCGTGGTCACAAACTCGGTGCCGGTAATCGCCGAGCTCGTTACCGACGAACACATCAACTTGATCGCGAGCGGCGGCGCAATCCGCAAGCCGGTGAAGGCCATGGTGGGCGAAATCGCGCGCTGGGCGTACGAATCTATCCGAGCCGATGTGGTGTTCCTCGGGGCAAGCGGCTACTCCCTGGAGCAAGGCGTAACCACTCCAAACCTACTCGAAGCCGACACAAAGCGCGCGATGATCGAGGCTGCGCAAACGGTTTGTTTGCTTGCCGACTCCACGAAGTACGAGCAGGTGAAGTTTGCCAAGATCTGCGACTGGGACAAGATCGACTACTTCATGACCGACAGCGCCTCGGCCGATTTCATCGCAGGTCTCGAGGCGAAGGGCGTTACCGTCGTCACCCCCGAGCACAACGGAATCAACGCGCGCCGTTGAAGCGCGGTCTTGGCTACCCGCGCGCGTATCGCTACGCGCGCGCGTATCACTGAACCTCAACCGTAAGCTCGGGGAACGCCTGCCGGAAGGCTTCGAGCAGCTTACTGCGCAACTGCCGATAGAGTTTGGCGGTCATGAAGTCGCACGCGATGCAGGAGGTACGCGCGTTATCGATTGTGGTGAACACGATCAGCGTTTCGGCCTCGCGGCTGTACCGCACCCGCTCCACGATATCGAGCTCGCTCACCGGTCTTCCTGTTACGTCGTCACGAACCTCGGCGAGCACGCGGTCGATCGCCGAGATCATCTCAGGCTCCATGTGGTCGGATCTGCCGTCACTCATCAGCACTCCTTGTCGGCGTCGTCTCGGGCCAACTACAACGCCTCTTGCAGAACCTCGGCGAGCTCGTCCTCGGTGAGTTGCACCGGGTTTCCTTGCATACTACTCGCGCGCATGCCCTTCGCGACCGCTTCCGGAATCAGAGCCTCGGTCAAGCCGAGCGCCCCGAGCATCGGGACATGAAACTCCTGAACGATCTCGCCGACCCAGTTCACAAGATCGTCGGGCTGCGCCTCGGAGCGCCCGGTAAGAAGCTGCGCGGCCTGGCGATACCTCGTCAGCGCCTCACCCTCGGAAGCCCGCGCGCGAAGGGCCGCAAGGTTCACCCGAGTTACCGGCGCAAGCATCCGAGCACACAGCGCTCCGTGCGGAGCCGACAACAAGCCGCCGAGCGGCCCGGCAAGCCCGTGAACCGCGCCGAGCTTGGCGTTCGCGAGCCCGAGCCCGCTCATCAGCGCGGCCAGCGCCATATCCTCGCGCGCCGCTCGATCGCTCGGGTGGTGGTACGCGCTGCGGAGGCTCCGCCCGACGCGCAACAGCCCCTCTCGACAGATTCCGTCGGTCAACGGGTTTGCCTTTGCCCCAACATACGACTCAATGAGCTGCGTACAGGCGTCGAGACCGGCCGTTGCGGTAACCGCCGGAGGGCAGAACGCGCTGAGCTCGGGGTCTACAACCGCATAACTCGGGAGCATCAGCGGGCTACGCATGCTTACCTTCACCCGGTGTTCCGGCACGCCGATCACCGCGTTGCGGGTAACCTCGGTGCCGGTGCCTGCGGTGGTAGGCACGGCGCAAAACGGCACCGGGCGCTCGGTGATCGGCCGGCCCTCGCCGACCACCTCGAGGTACTCGGTAAGCTCCCCGGTATTGGTGAGGAGCGCCGCCACCACCTTGCCGAGGTCTATCACGCTGCCGCCTCCGATCGCTACAACGAGATGCGGATCGTGTCGACGCGCGGCTTCGAGCGCCGCCGATATCATCGGAATATCGGGTTCGCCGCTCACCGCTTCATGATGCAGCGTGTGCCCGGCCTCTGCAAGGTCTGCGCCAAAGGCTGCGTAGTCCGGCCCGCTTCTACCGGTGATGAGAAACACTCGCTCGCCGGCCGACTCTGCGATCTCGCCGATGTGCTCTCGCGCCCCGGGGCCGAATAGAATTCGCCCCGCAGTTGCAAACTCAAACTGCATGCTCACCTCTCCGGTTCAAGCATCCGTGCTCGCTAAGCCCGTCGTCGCCTCCCACGGGCGACCAAAGACCTGCCTCGCTGCACTATCGCTTCGACTGTAAGAAGCGGTCTATTACATCGTCTTTGATATATCCGAGCTCGATCGCGATCTCGCCGAACAGGCGCCCCGGTTCCTCAGCCTGCTTGGCAAGGACTTCATCGCGCTGATCATCCGACATCGCCCCGATCTTCACCAGGAAGTCACCGATGCGCTCCTGCGACGTGCTGTTCTCAGACATGTTTATACGCTCCTTGTGTGGAGTACAACCGATAGTGAGTGTACCACCGCAGCGCAGCACCGGGTCAAGCCGAGCTCAGCACTACCGGCACAACACGGTGTCTCTGCGAAGCGCCGATGCTACCCGATGCGACGCCCCATTGCAATCACTGTATCTGCATCCTATACTGATGAAGTTCGTCGCGCCCAGCCCAGTGCCGCGTCCACCCCGGTTAAGAGCCCAAACTTGATAAGGAGCCGCGCAACCATGAAGCAACCGACAGCCGACCAGCCCGAGCCACACCTCTTCGTTATCTTTGGGGTTACCGGCGACCTGGCCGAGCGCAAACTCCTGCCGGCCTTCTACCACGTCACTCGACGGCAAGGCTGCGAGGGCGATTCTTACCTGCTCGGAGTAGGGCGACGAACATGGACCGACGACGAGTTTCGCGAACGCGCGAAGCAGGCCCTCGCGCGCTCCGGGATCCGGGGCGACGAGCTCGAGGAGTGGTGCGACGACCATGTGTTTTTTCACGGTCTGGAAGACTATGATACGCCGGCCGGGTTCCAATCGCTGCGCGAACGCATCGAGAGCATCGAGCACAACTGCGGGCTTCCCGAGAATCGAATCTACTATCTTGCACTCCCGCCGGAGACCTTCACCGGGGCGGTTACCGGACTCGGCGAAAGCGGACTCGCCGGCGGCGACGGATGGTCGCGTTTGGTGATCGAGAAGCCGTTCGGGCGAGACCTCGAGACCGCGCAAGCGCTCGACTCCACGATTCACCGCTACTTCTTGGAAGAGCAGATCTATCGCATCGACCACTACCTCGGCAAGACAACGGTGCAGAACATGTTGGTGTTTCGCTTCGCGAACGGGTTGTTCGAACCGCTCTGGAATCGCGACCGCATCGCCCGCATAGAGATTACGGTGGGCGAGGACCTTGGAGTCGGCACACGCGGCGGCTACTACGAAACCGCCGGGGCGCTTCGTGACATGGTGCAGAATCATATCCTTCAGCTCATCAGCTTGGTCGCGATGGAACCGCCCACCGCGTTCGAGGCAGAGTCGATCCGCAGCGAGAAGGTTAAAGTGGTGCGCTCGATCACCGAGACCTCGCACGAAGACGTGGTACTCGGGCAGTATGCCGCGGGGTGCATCAAGGGCGAGCAGGTACCCAGATACCGCGATGAGCCGAAGGTAGCCCCAGACTCAGAGACCGAGACCTACGCAGCGCTGCGGCTGCATGTCGACACCTGGCGCTGGCACGGAGTTCCGTTTTACGTCCGCACCGGCAAACGCTTGCCGGAGCGCACCACCAAGATCGCGATCGTGTTCCGCGAGGCCCCTTTGCCGTTGTTCCGCGCGTTTCAAACCGAACCCACCCCCAACGTCTTGGTTATCTCGATTCAGCCGAACGAGGGGTTCGATCTGTTCTTTGAGGTCAAGACACCGGATCGCAACTTCAGGCTCGACACAAAACGTCTTACCTTTCGCTATCACGAGCAGTTCGGACGCATTCCGGAAGCATACGAAACCCTGATTGCCGACGTCGTAGCCGGCGACCAGACCTTGTTCGTCCATACCGACGAGGTCGACGCTTCCTGGCGCTTGCTCACCCCGTTGCTCGAGAACAGGCCGGCGGTGCGCGAATACGAAGCCGGAAGCTGGGGCCCCGATGAGATCTACCGGTTGCTCCCCGACTGGGCCGATTTCTGCCTCACGGAGTCGAACACAAGCACACACGGAGGTGTATCGTGACCGTATCTCCCGACCGAGTCCGACGTCGAGCAAACACCGAAGCGCTCGCCGAGGCGGCCGCGGCACAAATCGAGGCTCTGGCGGCCGAAGCAACCGGCCGATCGGGACGCTTCAGCATCGCGTTCGCCGGGGGCTCAACTCCGCGAGAGCTTTACGCTCAGCTCGCGAAGCGCAACCGCTGCAACTGGTCGAGTTGGTGGATAGCCGTGGGCGACGAGCGCGTCGTTCCGTCCGATCACCCCGAGAGCAACGCCGGGATGGTCTGCACCACGTTGCTCGACCGTGTCGGGATTCCGGTGAACCGGCGGATTCTTCCGCCGGTCGATGAAAGCTTAACGCAAGCCGAGATCGCCGACCGCTACGACCAATCGATAAGAAGCTTGCTCGCCGAGTCCGACGGAGCGTTCGACCTCGTGCTCCTCGGCCTTGGTGCCGACGGGCATACTGCGTCGCTCTTCCCCGGCGACACCCGGTGCCTAACCGAGATGCGCCGCACGGTCTGCGCCGCGCAGGCTCCCCCCGAGGCCTCGGTCCGGGAGCGCATTACGCTCACCTATCCGGTGCTTCTCAACGCTCGTGCGATAATCTTCCTGGTGGCGGGTGCCGGCAAGCGCGCGGTAATTGGAGAGCTTCTGGCCGGACGGGGCAGCAGAACGGCATACCCCGCCTCGAGGTTTGTGCCGAACTCGCGCACGTACTGGTATCTCGACTCGCAGGCGGCCGCCGGTCTTCCGATCGCCGACTAGAAAATCCCGGGGCTCCACTTGAGTGAGATAAATAGCCATACCGTCACCACCAGAAGCACCACCCCGCTTATCGCGAAGAACACGATCTGACCGACCGAAGCCGGGATACCGGCCTGAGCCAACATGAAGGTCATCGCAACCCCGCTTCCCACCAACGCAAGGTTCTTGATCATCAAGATCGGGGCAAAGATCAGCCCCCACAGGTTCTTGCGCAACAGCAGTACTCCCACCAGCACCGACGCGGGCGCCACCAAGCCGAGGTCGAGTGTTTGCGCGGCCAGATGCCCGTCGGCCTCGATCACCACCTTCGGCGTACCCCCGGTCACGGCTTCGAGCACCGGACCGATCCAGACCGAGAAGGTGCCGACGCCCACGAGAATCAAGACCGCTGCAGTGGTTTTCACAACCGCTTCCCACAACACCGACTCGTCTATGTCCGAGTCCACCACGTCGCGCAAAGCAAGTAGAAACGCAAAAAACGATACCGAAAACAGGATCACGTACACCAGAAAGAACCGGTTGACCGTGAACCCGAGCGCATAACTTCCGTAGGTATACACGAAGTATGCAAGTACCCCGGCGTGTGCAAGCATTCCGCGGATCGTGCCGAACATCGCCAACACCAGGAAGATCGCAAGCCCGGGAACCGCGAAGAACAGCGTGACCGCGTCGAACCCACGCGCTTGAGCCGCCCTCGTTGAACTCTCGGCGGTGTACGGATCCGCTCCAAACAAGCCGCCGATCGAGACCCAGACGGCAAGCAGTATGACCACCCCGGAAAGCACGTACAGAATTAGCTGACGATTTCCCATAGTGTTGCCTCCGAGCTGACAGTGTAGTGGGCGCATCCGAACCAGTCAACAAACGCCTTCGGCCCGCAGCAGGCCGCCACGAAACCGGAGTTTCAGAACGCGTCGCCGGCGCCTACGTAGAACTGGGGGGCGCCCTCCGGCTCGGAGTACGCGACGTTGAACCTCAGCACGAAGCCGGACTCCGGGTCGACCTGAAAACGCAGCCCCGCTCCGCCGGCGGCCACAAGATCGCTGCCGTCGAGTTCATCGAGCTCCGACGCAACCTGCCCCACGCCGCCGAACACCTCGAGCCCAAACCGCCGAAGATACGGAGTACGGTACTCGGCTTGCGCCGCGACGAGTGTGCGATCGCGGTAACGGCCTTCGGTCAAACCTCGGAGCAGCGAAGCGCCGCCGAGGCGCGGCAACTCTTGAAACGGCGCGGTATCGAACACATACTCGAAAAGGTACTGCGTTGCGACGCGGTGCCGCCCGAAGAACGGGGTTATCTGCAGGTACTCGATGCCCAGGCGACCGAAACCTTCGCTCGAGGCAGGGAGCGCCCGGGCGGCGTGTATCGTGAGCGCCGAACCCTCGTGCGGGTCGAACGGTGCCGGCCGCGTGTCGTAGCGAAGCTCCAAGGCCGGCATCAGCACCGTTGCGCCGTCGGCCCCTGCCGGTGTCTCGGCGGCGAGCAGCCCGCCGTCGTCGCGGTCGTTCACGCGGTAACGCGCCGCCCGAAATCGAGGGCCGACGCGCACCCGCGGGAACACGCGAAACAACGCCGCGATATCGCCGGAGAGTTCGCGCTCTACATAGTCTTCCTCGGGAGCGGCGTCACTTCCGACACCAAAGAACTCGGTCGGAACCTCGGACAACGCCGCCGCGCTGTCGAGCAGCAGCCGGTCACGAAACAGGTATTGGGTATTCGAGACGCTGAACCGATACGCGGTGGTGGTGGTGTAGAACCCCGAAAGCATGAGGTTGTTCGAAGGCCGATCCGCCGGCGCAATCTCGGCCGGCCGGGCGGCGCCGGGACCGGAGGGCGGAGGTTCCGGTGGTTCCGGCGGAGGCCCGACAGGGTCGTAGATAATCAACCCCGCCGCGCCGAACAACCAGCCCAGCTCGGGGGTGTACCCTACCTGCGGATAGAATACCGTACTCACGCCCGAGCTCGGCTGCTCCGGACCGTCCTCCGCAAACGCCGGCACCGGGCTGAACGCAACCGACACGATACCGAAGCACAGCGCCACCGCCAGAAAAAAACGGCCCCGGGCGGCCCGCTTTGCTACTCCGGGTGCCTGTGCTCCATCGGGTACGTCCAGTGCTCCGGGCGCGTCCGCCGGCCGGCGGTACGGAGTTGGCGCGTTCAAAACAGGGCGACCTCACCGTCGGACGCAACGTACTCAGGCAGATACTCCTTCACCAGAACGCGAGCGGTGGGCTCGTCCACAATAAGTTCGTTCATGTAGCCGGCCTCGAGCGCAGCGTGCAGCCCGTGCACCTTGGCACTGCCGGAAACAACGCACAACGCACGGTCGACGGTTTTGTAGAGGTGTAGCGGCGGACCGCTCGCTCGTTGGTTGAGCGGAATATCGGCCCAGCTTCCGTCGGGGCGGAAAAAAACCGTCGAGATGTCGCCCACTACGTTTTGCCGCTTGAGTTCTTCTAGGTCGTCGGGCTCGAGGTAATCTCCGGCATACACTCGACTGGGAACCCCGGCCTGCACAGCGCCCACGCTGTAAAGCAATACGTCGGCTTCTTGTTGCTGCTTGAGTATCGTCTGTATGCTGCGTTCACGCCAGAGAGCCCGCTTTGTTTCCTCGTAATCGAAGAAGCTCGGCACCGGAAACAACTGAACGCTTGCCTGATAGTTGCGCGCGAAGGTCTGAAGAATATCGGCGGCGTAGCGGTTGTCCGACAACGCGGTGTTGGCCGAGCCGTTCAGCTGCACCACCTTCAGGCCGATCAGAACCTTCGGAATGAGGTGCATACTGATCTCACTGATTGTGGTTCCCCACGCGATCCCGAGCACCTGATGGCCTACAAGAATCTGGTTCAGATAGTTCGCGGTGTAGCGAGCCACACGTTCAAGCCAGACCGGTTCACCGGTATACGACGGCACAGGCACGATATGAACCCGCTTGAGCGAAAACCTGTTCTGGATGATCTCCTCGAGCGGCGAAAGCCGCGTGCGCGTGTCGAAGACCTGTATATCGACGATTCCATGCTCGCGAGCATAGTTCAACAGCTTCGAGACCTTTGGGCGCGAGAAGCCCATCTCCTTCGCGATTTGCTCGGTATTGAGCCCTTGATAATAGTACAGCGTTGCGACTCGATACGCTTCGTCGTATGTGCGTTCTTCGCTGTTCATCCACTGCCTGCCGTTTGCGGTATGCTCGGTCACGGCTGCGCCGCCCGACGCCACGTTTCAATGTCCATAGATGACGCCAAGAATAACGGTATGCAGGTTCTAACGCAAGTGCAAAGCGCATCGAGTAACGCAGGTTACTCGGTATCCTCACCTCGAATCATCGCCGGCGTATGGCGCATGATCGGCAGCAGCGCACGCGAAGCTACGCGCAGGTGTTGCACCGACTCGGGAAGGTTCACGATAATGGTCGCACCTTTGATCCCGGCGACCGAGCGGATGAGCATCGCGAGCGGCGTTTCGTGCATTGAAGCCGCGCGCAGTGCCTCGGCAACGCCCGGGAGGAGACGGTCACAGTAGGCTTCGGTGACCTCCGGCACTATCTCGTGTTCGGCAATGCCGACACCACCGGTTGTAAGCACGAACTCACAATCGGCCGAGTCTTCAAGCGCGCCCCGAACGGCGTGCGGTTCCTCCGACACGGCGCGGCGCTCGATCTCAACCTCCGGCAACCCGGCCCGAAGCACGGCTTCGATCTCGACCCCGGCGTGATCGGGGTCGCCGTCACGAGACACGCTGTCGCTGACCGTAATAATACCGACTCTCATACCAACTCCGGTATCCGCAGACCGGTGCCTCGCTACTCCACCTGCTCCTTGGTTTTCTCAATCAACCGCACAGCGTCTATCTGCATCGCCTTGTCGACGGCTTTGCACATATCGTAGATCGTGAGACACGCAACCGACACCGCGGTGAGCGCTTCCATCTCGATACCGGTTTTGTCGGTACAGACCGCGCGGGCGGTCACCGCGATAGCGTTATGCTCGATCTCGAGCTCCACCTCGATTTGATCGATCTCGATGTTGTGGCACAGCGGAATCAAATCGGCGGTGCGCTTGCCTGCCATGATACCGGCTATGCGTGCCGTAGCCAAGACATCGCCTTTCGCGATGGCGTTATCTCGAATCAACGCGATGGTTTCACCGGCCATCAGCACCCGTCCGGCGGCCTCGGCGGTACGACGCACCCGCGGCTTCGCCGACACATCCACCATCCGGGCGCGCCCGCGTTCATCGACGTGGCTCAACTTCACGGCTACCCCCCGATCTGCACCATCGAGCGGTTGGTGCACACGGTACCGTATAGCGGCTTCGCGAGCACCGCGCGCTCCAAGCTCTCGCAGATGTTGTCCATATCCACCGGGATTTCGTCGTTTGAATGCAAACACGGCTTGAGGCAGCCGTCGGCGAGCAGCCGAATACGGTTACACTCAAGACAGTTCGGCGGCCGATCGAATCGATAGCGGTTGAGCTTAGTCGAGGTGAGGTCGTAGTGGTTTATGAGCTGCAACTCCATACCGTTCTCGTCGCAGAACCGCTGCATCTCCGCCACTTCGTCGTCTTCGGTCTCGTTGAACACCACCATGTTGATCTTAACCGCAAACCCCACGCTGCGTGCGGTCTCAACGCCGCGCATTGCGTGCTCGAGGCGGCCGTTACGAGTGAGCTCGGCGTACTTGCCGTCGTCGAGCGAGTCCAGCGAGATATTGACGGCATCGAGCCCGGCCTCGCGCAACCGTTCGGCGTAACGGGGCAACAACACCGCGTTGGTCGTCATCGCGAGGTGCTCTACATGACGACAGCTCTTGATCCCGGCGACGATCTCGACAATATCTTTGCGCACCAACGGCTCGCCTCCGGTGAGACGAACCTTCCGGATGCCTATCGTCTCGGACTCCCGAACGATGCGGATAATCGTTTCGGCCGAGAGGCGATCTTCGTTACTCTGCTTGAGCACGCACCCCGCGGGAACGCAGTAGCTGCACAGCAGATTACAGTGTTCGGTTACCGAGATCCTGAGATAGCTGATCTCGCGGTCAAATCGGTCTAACATCGATTGCTGCCCCTTTCGACAACTGATCTACGCCCGCCTCGAGCTCGAACAAACAGTTCGCCTCGCTCAACACGTTGAGGTGCGCCGACCCCTGATACGCGATCGGGTGCACAACCCCGTTCTGCAGCCGTGCCGGCCGGTACTCGAGCCGGTCGGCGTGCATCCGCCGCACATCGGCCCCGAGCTCTCCCCGAACCGTCACCGGCTCGTACGCGAGGCCGCTGATGCGCAGCAACAACCGCTTCACCAGCACCTCGCACAACACAAAGGTGGAGACCGGATTTCCGGCAAGCCCAAACACAAAACTGCTGCCCCTGCGCCCGAACAAGGTGGGCTTGCCGGGTTTGAACGCTATCTTGTGAAACGCAACCTCGACCCCGCACTCGGCGAGCACACTCGGTACATAATCGAACTCGCCCATCGAGACGCCGCCCGAAAGAATCACGATATCGGACTCCTGCAGCGCGATCTCCACGACCTCCGCAAGCGCCTCGCGCTCGTCGGCCACCACACCGTGATTGGTGGTGCTGCAGCCGTAGGACGCCATCTGCGCGGTAATCTGATACCCGTTGCTGTTGTAGATCTGGCCGCTCTCGAGTTGCTCGCCCGGCCGGCGAAGCTCGGACCCCGTTGAGATCACGCCCACATGGGCGCGGCGCGCCACCTCGAGCGTAGGAGCCCCCACCGAGGCCGCAACCCCGATATCTTGCGCACGCAACACCCGCGCCGTAAGAACGGTATCGCCGACGCTGCAGTTCTCTCCGGCTCTTATTACGTTTTGAAGCGGCTCGGGCTTGGTGATGCGCATTGTATCGCCTTCGCGCGTAGTGTACTCGCGCCGGACGACCTTATCGGCGCCGAGAGGCAGCATCGCGCCGGTCATGATCGCGGCACACTCACCGTGCTGCAACGCGTGCCGCGGCGTCTCGCCCGCGGCGACCGTCTCCACCACGCGGTAGGCCTCGCACCGGTGCTGCGTCGATACCGCGTACCCGTCCATCGCGGCTTTGTCGAACGGCGGTGATGCGATGCGTGATTGCAGGGTGCCGGGCATGACTCTGCCCACCGCATCGGACAGGGAAACCGTCTCGGTAGGGAGTCGATGCGATACCGCGTCTAGTATACCAAAGACCTCGGCAGGTGCGAGCATCGCGCCCGCCGAGGCGCTACTACGTGTCGTCGTATTCACGGAAATCATACTACCGCAGTAATATACGTTATGCAAGGAAAAATTATCTAATCCGATTATCTAATCTGTAGCGTGCCGAAAGAGATATGCGCGCGCAGGGTGTCGGCGCGCGGGGTGTCGGCGCGCGGCTACAGCACGCCCCGGGATAACCTCCGCCGCCGGCGTTCAGCCGCCCCCGGCGGGAGGAAAGACCGAAAGTGTTTCGGACTGCACCGTGGTCTCGAGCCCGTTGAGGTGAGAGATATTCTTGCCGTCGACCAGCACCATAGCGCCGACACGCATCGAGCCGTCGTCCTCAAACAGCTCCTGCATAATCGGCTTACCGGTTTGCTGCTCCACACGGTGCAGCGCTTCGCCCACCGTTATGGGCCCGTCGTGTTCAAGGTCTACCGAACCCACCCCGAGGGAAGCCCTCAGGGTGGCGAAAAACTTAACCGTCATAGTCATAGCTTAGCGCCGATGCCCCTGCACGCGCAAGAGCATCCGGCGCCTCGTTGTGCTACCCGGGAGCCCGCAGAGTGCGGACTCCGGCTACACGATCTCGAGCTCCTTCAGTTTCTCGTCCGGGATAATGCCTTCGGCCGTCCAGCCTCGGATCTGGTAGTACTCCGGCAACATCTCGGGCAGCTTATGAACCTGCCCCTTGTTGGGACCGCGCTTCGCGGGCTCATCGAAAAAGCGCTTCGGAAGCGTATCGGTCTCGGGTCCGATACCGGCCTGATAGTTGAAGTAGCGCTCCTGATTCCAGATGCGTTCGCCGCAGCGCAGCCACTCCTCGGTGGAGTAATCGAATCCGGTCGCGGCGTTAAGCATGTCGGCGTAGTCGTCGGCGCCGAGCGCAAACGAGGTGAAGAGACACAGCCCGGAGGAATCGATCACCGAGGTAAGGTTCTGGAAGATGAACAGCCACTGCATCTTTCCTTCGGTTGCTTGTGGGTCCAACTTCTCGGGAGCGCCGAGGATTTCGGGTGCAATCAGGTAGCTCCGAACGTGGTCGCCGCCGCGGTTACCGACCGCGTACGACATACCCATGCCCTGTACGCCGCGCGGATCGTAGGCCGGAAGCTCCTGGCCCTTCGCGGTCATCGAGAACTCGGGGCACCCACGCTCGGTTGCGAAGCGCAAACTGCCGTAGGCCATGCGGTCGGCGAGGTCGTTCTCGCGGTACGCCATCTTTTTGAGCCAGTACATCAGCGCCTCGGTATTTCCGAACTTGAGCTCCGGCCCATGCTCAAACTCTTCCTTCTTGATGAAGCCCTTCTCGTACATCTCCATCGCGCACGAAACCGTGACGCCGGCCGAGATTGTGTCGAGGCCCAGGTCGTTCGCGAGAAAGTTGGCGTCGCAGATCACGTTGAGGTCGTCGAAGCCGAGCAGCGGACCGAAGCACCAACCGGTTTCGTACTCAGGCCCCTCGCCTTTACGTCCGTTCGGCAGCTCTACGTTACGCGCACACGCGATCGGGCACATATAGCAGCCGGAGTTCTTGACCAGATACCCCTTCTCTACCAAGGCCTCGCCCGACATGTTGTAGGTGTTGTCGTACTGTACGTCCTGAAAGTTGTAGGAAGGATAAAGCCCGTTCTCGTTGATGATGTTGTCGAGCACCTTGGTACCGAACTTTGGAAGCCCTTCGCCGGTGATGCCGTTTCCGCGGATTGTGGTGATCTTGTCCTTGACGAGCGCTTTGAACTTGTCTTCGTCGGGAATCGGTGACTTCTGCTTTCCGAACGTCACGATCGCCTTGAGGTTCTTGCTGCCCATTACCGCGCCCACACCGGTGCGTCCGGCCGCCCGATGCTTCTCGTTCATGATCGCCGCGAAGTACACGAGCTTCTCGCCGGCGGGCCCGATACAGGCCACCTTGGCGTTCTTCTCGCCCGACTCCGCGATCAAGGTGTCGGTTGTTTCCGGTACACGCTTGCCCCAGACGTGCGAAGCGTCGCGAATCTCTACCTTGTCTTCCATGACCGAGAGGTAGACCGGCTTCGGCGACTTACCTTCGAGGATGATCATGTCGTAGCCGGCTTTCTTGAGGAACGCGCCCCATTGACCGCCGGAGTTGCTCGAGGCGATTCCGCCGGTGAGCGGGCCCTTCGTGATCACCATGTATCGGCCGCCGGTGGGCGCGTTGGTGTTGGAAAGCGGCCCGGTAGCGAATATCAGCTTATTCTCGGGCGAGAGCGCGTCTACTTTCGGGTCGATCTCGTCTGCAAGTATACGACCTGCGAGTCCGCGCCCGCCGACGTATTTTTTTGCGAGATCGAGCGGAGTGTCTTCGGTCTTGATGCTGCCGTCGGTTAGGTTCACCCGCAGCATTTTTCCCATGTACGCCATACTGGCCTCCTCGAAACGTGGAATATAGTAGATTTCTCTTTTCCAAGTCCGGGAGGCAAGCAGGTTTCCCCACAAACCCTACCGTTCTGCCCCCATAGGCGAACGCGCCCGTAGGTTGACAGACTTCAGAGAATTGCTATTTTGCAAAGTAGCATGGGTTCCCCGAGCTGTCAAACAATAAAATCGAGTTTATCGGTAAGTTTTTATGCAGTTCCGCTCAGCGGTCTTGCCCGGGCTCCATACGGATCACGATCTCGCGGTCGAACTCCAGCCCTGAGAGGCTGCGCGCGAGGGCGTCGAGCAAGTTCACGACCAACTTCTCAACAAAGCCGTTCAACGGCACCTCTTTGTCGCCGTTCTTGATTGAAACCTTCCAGGTCATGGTGTTCCTCCTTCTCGATTGAGCGAGGCATACGCTACGCCACAGGTGCCGAGGCAGCGGGCGGCATCCGGCGGGGGCGGCATCCGGCGGGGGCGTCACCCGCCGGCGTCACCCGCCGGACTCAGCGAGCTCGTACTCCCAGAAACCTTCTTTTCCTTTGACCTCGACCACCGGCTCTTTCAAGATCTTTGGATTCGCCAAGACCCAGTGGTACGGCTGCTCTTGGTCGGCCCATTCCGAGTCGCTCTTGCTGCGCACCTCGGCGATCTCGACGCTCCCGATGATCGCGTTTACCAGGAAAAACGGCTCCAGATCCTCGTTGTGGTACTGCTGATACACGTCCGACAACAGCGCGTACTCGCGACGCGCCTTACGCGGTTGGCGACGCTCGTTTTTGAGATAGACGCTGATACCGGATTCGCGGAACCCGATATAACGCGCCTTGCGCTCCGACTGCGCGATCTCGTCCATCAGCCGATTGAACTCGTTGATAACCGGCAACGGGTAATCATCGAGACTCGGCATCCCTCTGATCGGCACGCGCCCGGCGGAGTGAATATAGACCCGACCTCGATGCTCGGCTTCATAACTGCGACTTTCAACGTCTTTAATCCCGTAGCACACGAGATACGACAATGGGTTTTTGAGTGAGATGCATGTCAGCTTCATAGTGGCTCTGCGGCGCATTCTACACCAAAACCTCAGGCATCACCACACCCGCGCGGTGTTTAGCAGCTTCCTCCCGGCATACATACGCGGGAGTCGCGAGCGGCTACGACCCGAGCTCAAACAGCTTCACACCTTCATCGACGAAGCGCTCCTTGACCGCGTTCACCGCCGCTCGAATGCCGGCCGCCTCGGCCTCGTCGCAGTAGATGATCAACATGAAGTTGATCTCGGGCCAGACGTGATCGCCATGCCGGGGGCCGCTGTTGCCGCCCCCCGAGACGTCGTCTATTCGAGTATAGCACGAACCTACGCTGCGGCTCTGCAGCTCCTGAAACAGATCTTCTTCAACCGAGCGATTCGCCACAATCTCAAGTCGTTTCATCATAGCGTCCTTTCGTAGAGACCGATGGTTCCGAGGAGTCCTCACCGTCGCCGTGGTCGAGCGCGGGTTGCCCGCCGCCTGTGCCACGCCCGAAGCGCCCGTTTCGGCGTCGGCCGCCTTGCTCGCGCATGCGCGCGTCGTGCTCCGCCGCGAGCCGGTGCGCGCGTTCCCGCCGCAGTCGCTTGCGTTCGAGTTTGCGCGCCTTGCGGCGATCCGAGAACCCGTTGAACACTGCGTACAGCACCGGCACGAAGAACAGCGTCAAAACCGCCGCGACCGAAAGCCCGCCGACCACCGTGAGCCCGATCGGCTGAATAAGCGAGGAGCCCTCGCCCTCGAAAAACGCAACCGGCGTGAGCGCGAGCACCGAGGTAAGCGAGGTCATGAGGATTGGTCGCAAGCGGTTGCCGCCGGCGGTGATACAGGCGTCTTGAATGCTCAGCCCACGCTTACGCATGAGGTTGGTATAGTCCACCAGCACGATTCCGTTATTGACCACGATTCCCACAAGCATAACGAGACCCACAATCGTGAACAAGCTGAAGGCCTGCCCGATAAGCAGGTACAGCCATACGACGCCGATCAGCGTCAGCGGAACAGTGAAGATAATGATAAACGGGTCGATGAACGACTCGAACACGCTCGCCATCACACCGAACACCAGTACGATGCTCACTAAGAGAATGATCAAGAGCGTACGCCCATACTCCATAAGATCTTCGTAGTCGCCGGCGTACTCGATGTTGAGGTCGCCCTCCATAGGGATGTTCTCGGCCACGAGCGCCCTGATGCGGGGCTCAACCTCCGCGATGTTGGCCCCCGACACCAGACCCGCCTGCACCCGCACGGTACGCGCTTGGTTTTCGCGTCGAATCTCAACCGGGCCGGTGGTGCGCTCGAGCTCCGCAAAGCTCGATACCGGGATACGCCGGCCTTGATCGTTCATCACAAAGATGCGCGCGAGGTCGGGGATCTCGCTGCGGTCCTCCTCGGGCAAGTTCAGGATTATGTCGTACTCGTTACCTCCGCTTCGCAGTTGTGACGCGGTAACGCCCTCGATATTCGCCCGGATCTCGCTTGCGACGGTCTGAATCTCGAGCCCGAGCGCCGCCATGCGCTCACGATCGACACGGATATCTACCTGCGGCAAGCCCTCGCGCAGATTGATGCGCGGCTCGGTGGCCTCGGGAACCCGATCCTGCAGGAGATCGCGAATCTGGGTCGCGATCGCGCGCGCGTTGTCGAGGTCGTCGGTGCGCACCCGGATGTCTATCGGGCTTCCGCCCCCACCCGGGCCCCCGCCCATGCCGGTGCCGAACTGAAACTCCACCGCCGGGAAGCGCTCAAAATGAGGCCGGAGCTTCTGTTGAATTTCATTCGAACTCTCGATTCGATCATCGAAGTCCGGAAGCGTGATCGTGATCTCGCCGGTGTTTGCCTCCGGCGCCGAAAGGAATCCGCCGCCGCCGACCTGCATAAAGATATCGTTATAGCCTTCTATCTCTTGTTCGATGATCTCATGGAACTCGAACATCACGCGGCGCGTTTCATCGAGCGTAGTCCCGACCGGTAGCTCGAGATCGATCTGTACCGCGTCGTCGTCGTCGGACGGGATGAGCTCAAAGTCCCCGAACGGAATCATCGCGGCGGTGCCGCCAAGTATCAGGAACACCACGAGCACCGTCAGCAGCTTATGCCGCAGCACGAACCCAAGCCCACCCTTATAGCGGTTTTCGAGCGCGGTAAAGCCGTTGTTCATTCCGTCGTCTATCACCTTAAGGAAACCCGAGAGCGGCTCCTGCTTGCGGCTCACGAGCGGCAGATACTTACTCGCGAGCACCGGCACCAGGAACAGCGCCACCGCGAGCGAGCTCAACAGCGAGATCACCACCGTGAACGCCAGCCCGGCGAACAGCTCCCCGTAGAGATCGAGCTCGGCGCGGAACAACGCCAGCGGCAGAAACACGAAGATCGAGGTAAAGGTGGCCGCCACGATCGCGCTCGCCATCTCCTGCGAGCCGAAGATCGCACTCGACTTGAGCTTGGTACCCTTCTCTCGATAGCGGTAGATGTTCTCGAGGATCACGATCGAGTTGTCGACCAATAGCCCGACCCCGAGCGCAAGTCCGGCCATCGTCATGATGTTGAGCGTGAGGTCGAAGAAGTACATCAACATCAGCGTCACCACAACCGAGACCGGGATCGCGGCGGCGATCACGAGCGTAGCTTTTGGACTTCGTAGGAAGAAGAACAGCACGAGCACCGCGAACAACGCACCGGTGACGGCCTGGCCGCTGACGGTCTCGAGCGAGTCACGGATAATCTCGGTGGTATCGAACAGCACCGAGAGCTCTACGCCGGACGGTAACGAGTCGTTAATCTCCGGCAACGCCGCGAGCACGTTATCTGCGGTTTGTACCGAGTTGGTGCCGCTTTGGCGCTGCACCACTACGAACACCCCCGGATTGCCGTTCACGTACACCGCGCTGGTCTCACGCTTGAGCCCTTCCGAGACATCGGCAATATCGCTCAACCGCACGAGCGCCTGCGAGCCTTCGAGGTTCCCGCCGGTGCCGGCGGCCGCCTCGCGGCGAACGATTACGGTGTCTTTGATGTCCTCGATGCTCTCGAACTCGCCGGCGGTCTGGATGAGATAATCGCGCCGGCCTTCGGTGACGGTGCCGGCCGATAGCTGAACGTTCTGCGCGCGGAGCTTCTGCGCCACCTGCCCAAAGGTGAGGTTGTAGGCCTCGAGGCGGTCCTGCGGAATCTCGACCCGGATTGCACGCTCGCGGCCCCCTGCTATAGAAGCGAGCGCCACCCCGTCGATCTGCTCGATGCGGCTCTCGACGCTGTCCTCGGCGAGCTCGCGGAGCTCCTCGGCGCTCCGATTGCCGGAGAGCTGTAGATACAGGATCGGTATCTGAGACGGATCGAACTTGAAGATCTGCGGACTGTCGGCATCACTCGGTAGCTGATTGCGCACAAAGTCCAGCCGGTCGCGCACCTCGTTGGTGGCTTCGTCCATGTTGGTTCCCCAGGTGAACTCCACGACGAGCTGGCTCTGCCCCTCCTGCGAGGTAGAGTTGATCTGCTCCACGTTGCTGACGTTACTCACCGCCCCCTCGAGCGGCCGCGAAACCCGGCGCTCAATCTCCTCCGGGCCGGCCCCGTCGTAGCGTGTAGTCAAAACCAGGATAGGCGGCTCTATCTCGGGGAAGAGGTCGATCGGCAACCCGGTTGAGGTATACAAACCGAACCCGAACACCAACGCAAAGAGAATGAAGAAAGTCGTCGGTCGGTTTACTACCGTTTTCGATACAAGCATGGTTATGCTCCCTGCGGCGCGTTTTACGCCCCGGCCGCCTCGGCCTGTTGTTCGTCTTCGTCTACGAGCCGCACGCGCACGCCGTCCTCGAGCTGATTCTGCCCTTGTACCACCACGCGCTCACCGGGAGCGACTCCGCTTCTAATCTCGATATACTCCGCGCTCTGGATGCCGAGCTCCACCTCGCGCTGCTCAACGCGCTCATCCTCGTCGATCACAAACACGTACTGCCGACCGAGCCGCGTGACTACCGCGTCGGGCGAGACCACCGTCACGCCCTCGCGCTCCTCGGTGATGATCCGTACGCGCGCGAACATCCCGGGTCGCAACCGCGCGTCGGGGCTCTCGAACTCGAGCTTCACTTCCATGGTGCGCGTGGCCGGGTCCACCACGGGGCTGAGCTCGATCACTCGCGCAGCGAAGGTCTCGCCGGGGAAGGCGGCGAGCTGTACCTCGGCGCTCTGGCCGAGTTCGAGCCGCCCGATGTAACGCTCGGCGACGTGCGTGCGCAACTCGAGCTCTCCGGTGGTCGCCATGCGCGCAACCGGCTGACCCTGCTGCACCTTCGAGCCCACGCGTACCGGTATCGAGGTGATTGTACCGCTGATCGGAGCACGCACCGGGCTCGGCTGAAAGCTCTGCCCCGGGCGTGACTGGTCGATACGCGCGATCACCTCGTCCCGGCTCACCTGTTGCCCCACGCGCACATTCAGTTCGTGTACATCGCCGAACGCGTCCGGGAATACATCTACCGTCGCCGCCGACTCGAGGTCGCCGTTGACCCGAATACTGTCGACGATCGTCTCGGTGCCGGCCTCGTCGGCGGCCACCGCGAAGGTCGGCTCCTCGGGCTCGGCGTCGTCCTCTGCACCACGTCCAAACGGAATGATGTCGCAGCCCCCGGCAAGGAGCGCAATCAGCGCAACGCTCGCAACCATTATTGCGCGCCGCCACGGCGCGCGCGCGTTCTTACTTGTCGTTTTCATCCTCGTCGTCTTCATCATAGCGTTCCCTTATCTCGTCAAGTGAGATGTCGAGTTGATACTCCAACTCCAGCAGATTGCTGAGATACTCATACTGCTCCTCGAGCACCGCAACGCGCGCCTCCTCGAGCTCCACCTCGGCATCGCGCACGTCCGAGAACTCGCGCAGCCCCGCGTCGTAGCTCTCGAGCGCAAGCTCGTAGGCGCGATCGGCGAGCTCGAAGTTCAGCGCAAGCGTCTCGAGCTGTTCGATCGAGGCGCCGAGACTGCGTAGCAGCTGCGTGATGCGAAGCTCCACCTGCTCGCGCGCCTCTTGAATCTCGAGCTCGGCCTGCGCGCGTTCGCTGCGGCGGTTGTCTATACGCGTTCGCGCCTCGGAGCGCGGGAAATGCGGATCAAGCGGCACGCGCAGGCTTAGCGCAAACTGCCCGCCGCGGCTCCAGTTGTCGAGGTCGAGCGGATCGGCGCTCAGCGGGTCGCCCGCGAGCTCGGGGTTCTCGGCGTAGCTCAGCGTGAGCGTTGGGTGCCGCGCCGAGCGCTCGAGCTCGAGCTGATTCTCCAACAGCCGAAGCGACTGCTCGGCCTGCCGTAGCCCGGGGTTACCGCCCACAAACCCGAGCACGTACTCCTCCGGCGGCAGCTCGTCGTCGGCGGCGCTGATCGAGCCCGAGAGCCTGATCTCGGTGCCGCGCGCGAGCCCGAGCGACTGCACAAACGCCAGCAGCCCGGTCTCGAGCGCCAGTTGCTGCCGGCGCCGCTGCGGGCGCAGGTTCTCGAGCGCCACCTGCGCCTGCAGCAGCGAGAACTCGTCGATTAGACCGGCATCGTAGTTCGCCTCGGCGTCCTCGTACTGCTCCTGCGCGTTTGCGATACGCCGGTCGGTGATCGTGAGGTTCTCCTGCAGCAGCAAAAGCTCGTAGAACGATTGGCGCACATCGCGCTCGAGTTGCTTGCGCGCGTCTTCTATCTCGAGCAACCCGGCCCGGTAGGCCACCTGCGTGCCGCGGATACGGTGCAGCATGCTTGTGGTGAAGGTCAGCTGCGCCTGCAGCTCCGGGCGCAACTGCCAACGCGCGGGGTCGTCGAAATCGGCTTGGTCGAACGGCGGGCCCAAGTCCGCCAGATCGGCAAGCGGATTCTCCGGCGCCACGTGCGGGCGCGCGAGGGTGGCGCCGGCCGAGACCTCCGGGATGAAGACGTTGTAGCGGCTGTCGAGGTTGCGCCGCGCGATCTCGAGCTCGATGAGGTCGCTTCTCAACCCCAGGTTGTTCCGCAGCGCAATCGCGACCGCGCTCTCGATCGTGATCTCAATCGGCTCAACGGCCTCAGGGGTCTCGGCCACGATCTCATGGCCCACCGCCTCGGCCGCGGTCGGCACCTCATCGGCGTTCAGCGACCAACCACCGTAGCCGCCGAGCACCACCACCGTCATGATTAAGCACAAGCTCCGCTGCATCCTCAAGCTCCTTTCTCGCTGCTTATCGTATCGCCGCTTGTCGTTTCTTGGTCGGGGCCTTGCCGGCGACTCACCCCCGCCCTCACCCCGTGGGTTCCCAACAGGAAGAGCGTGCGGGCGCTCTCGGTTAGGCTTTCTCGGGTAAGTATTCCGTCTTGCAGATGCTGCGCGAACAGCATCACCCCCGCAATATGGAAAAACACCAAGACGCCCAACCACCCGTCCTCGCCGGCGCGAAGCCGCCCCGCGGAGATTTCGTCTTGCAGATAAGTGAACTCAGCTCCTATCGAGACAACCCGATCCTCGGGCAACTCAACCGTTTCCAGCTGTTGACTCCACAGCCAGTTTACAACCTTGAACACTCCCGGGTTGTGCGCGAAAAACGCGGTCTGCAACACGAGATAGGCATACAGTCGCTCGCTAGGCTGCGTGAAGCTGTCGCGCACCTGCCGATACTCGCTCAGAAACAACTCGTTCTCGCGCGCGAGGAGCTCGCTGAACATCTCGTTCTTGTTCTTAAAATGGAAGTACAAGCTGCTCTTCGAGATTCCGAGATGATCCGCGATGCGCTCGATCGTTGCCTCGCCGAACCCAAAGCCGGCGACAACCGCTTCAACCGCGGCGAGCACGCGGTCCTCGGTCAACACGGTTCCGGGATTGCGCCAAGCGGTCTCCTCAACCGCCGTTAGGTTCCCGATCTCGGTCGCGAGCCCTCCTGCAACGCCGTGCAGCACCATCTCGGACACCAAGCGCGCGTGCCGATCGAAGCGCCGCGCCGACCCATTGCCCTCTACCCGGCGGCGCGGGCGCATATCGGGCGTCATGAAGTACAGAGCCGACCAGTAGATCGCCGATAGGAACGCGTAGCGAAGCATCGCGTCGTAGCGGTCTTCCGGTTCGTCCCCGAGTTCGTGCCCGAGCTCGTGCGCGATCGCCCGCTTCAGCAAACGCGCCTGGTGCTCCACCGTGGCGCGCATCTCCTCGGGCAAGGTCTCGAGCAGGCAGCCGTCTTCCATGATGCTGCGCCGCAGAAGATACTCCGAGAAGAACGTGAGATACGCCGGCTCGCGCTCCAGGAACCTCAGCATCGTGCGCGAGACGCCGCCAACGACACGCTCGAGGCCAATATCGTCGTCATCTCCCATCTCGGCGGCGGCCGCGGCACAGTAATCGAGCCCGAACTGTCGTTGCATCGCGGCAATGAGCTCGTCTTTGCCGGCGAAGTAGCGATAGAGCGCGGTCTTGCTTACCTCGAGCCGCTCTGCAATACTCGCGAGACTGGTGTTGACGAAGTGCGATTCCCCCCAAACCTGGAACGCGGTTTGGAGGATGCGGGCATGCTTCTCTTGGCGTTGGGTCATGGGTAACAGCCTCGTGATGCCGGAATCGATGCGCAGAACCGCAGGCAGGGGAACTCCGCTCGCAACAAAAGTTACCGAACGTTCGGTAACACGGCTGAATATACGTCGCCGTCCGGCCGAATTCAAGCGGATTTTTCGGAAACTTCGGAAATTTCGAACGGTACGCAGTCCGGACCGGGTGCTGTGGCCGGCGCCCGCCGAACTCGTGTCACCAGGCGTATCACCAGGCTTTTCTTGACGGCGCTCCGAGCACGGATTACAGTCTTACCTGTTCAGTTGGAAACTCGAGGAGGGAACACATGGGACACAAGTCCGACATCGAAATCGCACACGAAACCACGCTGAAGCCGATCTGGGAGGTTGCCGAGCGCCTCGGTATCGGCCGTGACGAACTCGAACTCTACGGAGACTGGAAAGCGAAGCTCGGTTTTGAGACCACAAAACGGGCGCGCGAGCGCTCGCCCGGCACACTCATTCTCATGACCGCGATTACCCCCACGCCGGCCGGCGAAGGCAAATCTACCACCACCGTCGGACTCGGCATGGCGTTGAACCGGCTCGGCAAGCGCGCCGCGATCACGCTGCGCGAACCGTCGCTCGGGCCGTGTTTCGGGATCAAGGGTGGTGCCGCCGGCGGTGGCTACGCACAGGTTGTGCCGATGGAGGACATCAACCTGCATTTCACCGGCGACCTACACGCCATCACCTCGGCGCACGCGCTGCTGTCGGCGATGATCGACAATCACCTGAAGCAGGGAAACGAGCTCGGGATAGATCCCACCAAGATTCAGTGGAAGCGCGTGGTCGATATGAACGACCGCAGCCTGCGCAACATCGTGATCGGGCTCGGCGGCCCCGCGCACGGTGTACCGCGCGAGGATAACTTCATGATCTCGGTAGCGTCCGAGGTGATGGCGGTGCTCTGCCTCGCACAGGATCTCGTAGACCTCAAGGAACGCCTCGGGCGCATCGTTGTCGCGCAGAGCTACGGCGGTGAGCCGGTATACGCACGCGACCTCGGCGCCGAGGGTGCAATGGCGGCGCTGCTGAAGGATGCGTTGAAGCCCAACCTGGTGCAAACGCTCGAGAACACGCCGGCCTTAGTGCACGGCGGGCCGTTCGCGAACATCGCGCACGGCTGTAACAGCCTCACCGCGACAAAGACCGCGCTCGCCTCCGCCGAGTACGTCGTTACCGAGGCCGGCTTCGCGAGCGACCTCGGCGCCGAGAAGTTTTTCAATATCAAGTGCCGTACCGGCGGGCTGCGCCCCAGCGTGGCGGTGGTGGTGGCGACCGCTCGTGCGCTCAAGATGCACGGCGGCGTCAAGAAGAGCGACCTCGGCGAGGAGAACCTCGAGGCGGTGAAGCAGGGACTTCCAAACCTCGCGAAGCATATCGAAAACATGCAGCAGTACGGCGTCAAAGTCGTGGTGGCGGTCAACGCCTTTCCGACCGACACCGAGGCCGAACACGCCGCAATCGAAGAGTTCTGCCGAGAACGCGGCGTGCAGGCGATAAGGTCGGAGGTATGGGCTCGAGGCGGCGAAGGCGGCGAGGCGCTTGCACAGGCCGTTTTGGAGGCCGCCGATTCGCATAGCGGCGAGCTTCAGTTCCTGTACGATCTCGAAGACTCGATCGAGACCAAGATCGAGAAGATCGCAACGCGTATGTACGGCGCCGACGGAGTGGAGTTCAGCGCCGCCGCCAGGCGCCGGATCGAGTACTTCGTGAAGCACGGCTTCGACAAGCTCCCGATCTGTATGGCGAAGACGCAAGCCTCGCTCTCGGATAATCCGACGCTCGTTGGGCGTCCCGAGGGATTTACGGTCACGATCAAGGAGCTTTCGGTATCGAACGGAGCCGGGTTCATTGTGGCGCTTGCCGGCGACATCATGACGATGCCGGGCTTGCCGAAAAAGCCCGCCGCGCTCGAGATCGATATTGACGGAGAGGGAGTGATCAGCGGCCTGTTCTAACCTGCTATAGACGAAAACGGCCCCATGCTCGAGCCCGGCGCGCGGCGCGCCGGCCGAGCTGGGGCCGGTTCACTGCCGATGCTGTGTCGCGGCCGCGGCTACCCGCCGTGCACCGCGAGCGGCTCGGTGACGCGTTCCATGCTTCGGGTTGCAACTACGTCCACGCCGGTTCCCGCAACGTTCTCGAGCACCACCTCGCCGATCTTGATCGGCGCCTCGAGCTCAACGCGGTTGATCTCGTCCATACAGTCGAATATCTTGGCCTTCGGAATCGGCTCGGCGGTGCGCACCGGAATACGAGGCAGATGCGTGCCCCGTATCGCCATCGTGGTCGGGAGCATGCGGGTGGGGTTGGTAACCTCTTTGATCCCGTAGTGCTCGCCGCGCTTGCACTGGCTACCGAGCACCCGATAGCCCTCCGGCTCGTGCTCGTCTCGAACAACGGTGAGCTTACAGCCCACCGGACAGACGATACAGGTAACCTCTTGTTGATGCGGATTATACACTGCCTTACTCCTCCTCGACCGAGACCGCGAGTTCCGCGATCGGCCGTTCGCGCAGCTTGCCCGAGTCTATCTTGACGATCTCCATCTCACCCGGTGCCATGTGCCGCCGTTTCACGCGTTTGATAACCTCGCCGTCGGCCTTGACCACCAGCCGCTTGCCCTCGAACACCTCGCGCACGCGCATATAGAGCGGCAACTGCTCGTCGAGATTGCTCACGCGCACGTAGTGCGGCACAATATAGCCGATTCCGTTACCGGGCCGCGTCTCAAACATCTTGCCTTCCTCAACGAGTTGCTCCTGCACATAGCGCGCCGCGTACTTGCCGGCGCGTTGCGCCTCCTCGGTGACCCAGTCGGCCAGGTCGTGAACGTGCACCACGTTACCGCAGGCGAAGATACCTTCTATCGAGGTCTCCATCGCCTCGTTTACCACCGGGCCGTTGGTTGCAGGGTCTATCTTGACGCCCGCGCCGCGCGAGAGTTCGTTTTCGGGGATAAGACCGACCGAGAGCAGCAGCGTGTCGCAGTCGTAGTGCTTCTCGGTGCCCATGATCGGCTGAAACCGGTCGTCGACCTCGGCAATCGTAACTCCGGTGACGCGGTCACGTCCCTGCACATCCACGACCGTGTGCTTGAGGTACAGCGGTATATCGTAGTCTTCCAGACACTGCACGATGTTGCGCGTAAGGCCGCCGGAGTGCGGCATGATCTCGGCCACCGCCAACACCGTAGCCCCTTCGAGCGTCATGCGGCGCGCCATAATAAGACCGATATCGCCGGAGCCGAGGATCACGACGCGCTTGCCGACCATGTAGCCTTCCATGTTGAGAAAGCGCTGCGCGGTACCGGCGTTGAACACCCCCGCCGGACGGTAGCCCGGAATCGCGATTGCACCGCGAGTACGCTCTCGGCAGCCCATCGCGAGCACCACCGCGCGCGCCTGTATCTCGAGGTACCCCTCGGTGGTGTTTATCGCTTTCACTATTTTTTTCTCGGTGAGCTCGAGCACCATGGTGTTGAGCTTGAACTCAATCCCGAGCTCCTTGAGCTCGTCGATGAACCGCTCGGCGTACTCCGGGCCGGTTAGATCCTCCGAGAAGAAATGCAGCCCAAAGCCGTTATGGATGCACTGTTGGAGAATGCCGCCGAGCTCACGATCGCGCTCGAGAACCAGCACGTTTCGCGCGCCGTTCTTGTGCGCCTCAACCGCGGCTCCTAAGCCTGCCGGGCCCGCGCCCAAAACTACCACATCATAGTGTTGCATGCTGTTCTCCTTGCAGCTGCGCCTGAGTCGCTGAGCTTCCCTTGGTGCGACCGGTGAGGATATAGGAGCGCTCGCTGTCTTTCTTGATCTCCGAGAGATCCACGCCGAGCTCACGAGCAAGAATCTCGATCACGCGCGGACTACAGAACCCGCCCTGACAGCGGCCGGTTCCCGGTCGCGCCCGTCGTTTCACCCCATCTACGGTGCGCGCTCCGCAACTTCGGTGGATCACGTCCAGGAGCTCACCCTCGGTAACGGTTTCGCAGCGGCACACGATCCGACCGAACCGCGGATTCTCGCGCACCAACGCCGCCTTCTCCTGATCCGAAAGCTCGGCGAAGCGCGGCATCGGACGTCGTCGAGGATCGAACTCAGAGTTCGGCTCGAGGCCGCCCGCGATACGGTCAACGATCTTCACGACCTCTTCGGCGATCGCGGGCGAGGATGACAGGCCCGGCGACTTGATTCCGGCTACGTTGATGAAGCCCTTCACGTCCTCCGACTCGGCGATGATGAAATCCTTCGTGCTGGGTTCGGCACGAATGCCCGCGAAGGTCGTGATGTTGTAATGGTACGGTATGTCCTTGATGCTTTTGGCCGCCATCTCTTTGACGAACTGCAGGCGATTACCGGTTGTGCGGACGTCCTCACGGTTCTCGAGGTTCTCGGCGTCGGGGC
>PUOW01000277.1 GCA_003552185.1 Spirochaetaceae bacterium | reverse complement strand
TGTTCTCTGCAAACGAATATCTAACGCGCAGCAACATGATGAAGGCCTACGACCGCCGGCATGCCGATACCCCGATCTTCGAGCCGCGCAAGGTAGCGGTGTTCGGCGGCGGGAACGTCGCGATGGACGCCGCACGCACCGCGGTGCGGCTCGGAGCCGAAGAGGTCAACGTTATCTATCGCCGCACCAGAACCGAGATGCCCGCCCGCGTCGAAGAAGTGGATCACGCCGAGGAGGAAGGCGTTCGCTTTCATTTCCTTCGCAGCCCCAAGCGCATTCTTGGAGACGAGCGTGGCCGTGTCGCCGGGATCGAGTGCCTGTCGTACGAGCTCGGCGAGCCCGACGACTCCGGTCGCCGCCGCCCGGTTGTGATACCTAACAGCGAGTCGGTTATCGAGGTTGATACGGCATTGGTCTCTATCGGCAACGACTCGCATCCGCTGATCACCCAAACGACGCCCGAGCTCGAGACCAACAAATGGGGCAATATCGTCACCGACGAGACCGGCAGAACCTCGATGGAACGCGTCTACGCCGGCGGCGATATCGTGCTCGGCGCCGCAACCGTGATCCTCGCGATGGGAGAAGGCCGCAAGGCCGCAGCCTCGATTCACCGCGAGCTCAGCACGGCTTGACGCCTGCGCCGCCCCCCGGCGGCAACCCCCGGCGCCACCCCTGACGCTGACCGCGGCGCCACCCCTGACGCTGATCCCGGCGCCGATCCCGGCGCGCGGTTTACCGCACACCGCATTCGGGCTATACTTTCGGCATGGGAAAGACAATACTCGTTTCTAACAGACTCTCTACTTCGGTAAAAATTCAGGATGGTCAACCGGTCTTTAGCCCGAGCGTCGGTGGGCTCGCAACCGGGCTGAGCTCGTTGCACGCCAAGGAAAACAGCCTTTGGATCGGCTGGAGCGGCGTTGCCGAGGACGATGTCTCGCCCGAGCTGTCGCAGGAGATCGAGCAGGTTCTGCGTCGCGACCACAAGAGTGTGCCGGTCGCGCTCACCCACGACGATCTTAATCGCTTTTACTTCGGATTTTGCAACAACATCATCTGGCCGCTGTTTCACTACTTTCCCAGCTACGTAGAATACGACAACGAGCTCTGGGAATCGTACAAAGCGGTAAACGAGCGGTTCTTCGAACGCGTCTCGGAGTTTGTGGAGCCCGACGACTACGTCTGGGTTCACGACTACCAGCTGTTGCTGCTGCCCGATTTGATCAAGGAAGCGTTTCCGGACGTACGAATCGGGTTTTTTCTGCACATCCCGTTCCCGTCGTACGAGCTGTTCCGCCTGCTTCCGTGGCGGCACGAGATTCTCACCGGCATGCTCGGAGCCGACCTTATCGGGTTTCACACCTACGACTATGCCCGCCATTTTCTGAGCAGCGTGCGCCGTATCACCGGCTTTGAGCACAGCATGGCGAAGATCATGCGACACCACCGACTCATCAAGGTCGACGTCTTCCCGATGGGAATCGATTACGACAAATACGCTCGAGCGCCGCAACTTCCGGAGGTGCAAAGCAACATCGCGCGCATGCGCGAGGAGCTCGGTGGGCAGCGTTTGATCCTTTCGGTAGACCGTCTCGACTACAGCAAGGGTATTATTCAGCGGCTGCGCGGGTTCCTGCGGTTCCTCGAGACCTACCCCGATTACCACGAGAACGTGAGCATGGTGATGATCGTTGCGCCGTCGCGCACCCAGGTTCCCCAGTACGGTGAACTGAAGCGCGAGATAGACGAGCTCGTCGGCGAGATCAACGGTACCTACGGCACAATCGGCTGGACGCCGGTGGTGTACTTCTACCGCGCCTTCCCGTTCGAGGAACTCACCGCGCTGTACTACCTCGCCGAGATACTGCTTGTCACTCCAATTCGCGACGGCATGAACCTCATCGCGAAGGAGTACATCGCCGCGAACACCGAGAAGAACGGCGTCGTTGTGCTCAGCGAGACCGCCGGCGCGGCGCGCGAGCTCGGCGAGACCATCATGGTGAACTCAAGCAATATCGACCAGATCGGCGATAGTATTCACGCCGCGCTCACACTGCCGGCCGACGAACGCCGCCGTCGCAACGAGCGCATGCACGACCGCCTGAGCCGATACAACGTGATGCAGTGGGCGCACGACTTCATGGATAAACTCACGCAGACGCCGGAGCTGCAGGGCCCGTTTCTCGCGAAGCGGATCACTCCGCAGGTGGCCGACCGAATCGCGTCCGATTATCGCAACGCGCAGCGCCGCCTGTTGCTGCTCGACTACGACGGCACGCTGAAGGGCTTCACCGAACGCCCGGAACACGCCACCCCCGACCAGCAGATTCGCGACATTCTCGAGCGTCTTGGGGCCGACCCGCGCAACGAGGTTGCGGTAATCAGTGGCCGCGGTCAACAGTTCCTCGATGAGCATCTCGGCGCGCTCGATATCACGCTGATCGGCGGACACGGCGTCTGGATGCGCGAAGCCGGCGGCGAGTGGCGCGTCATTGAGCAGATCAATAGCGACTGGAAAGAGACGATTCTGCCGATCCTACAGCTACATGTCGACCGAACTCCGGGCGCCGCGGTCGAGGAAAAGGAGTTCTCGCTCGCGTGGCATTATCGCCGCGCCGAACCCGAGCTCGCCGCGGTACGCCTCGCCGAGCTCAAGGATGCGCTGCTGAGCCTCACCAGTAACCTCGACGTCTCGATCCTCGAGGGCAACAAGGTTCTCGAGATCAAGAACTCGAACATCAATAAGGGACGGGCCGCAACTGCGTGTTACGCAAAAGACGAATGGGATTTCGTGATCGCGATCGGCGACGACTGGACCGACGAGGACATGTTCGCGGTGCTTCCCGAAGACGCCTACACCATCCGCGTGGGGGCCGATGTCTCAAACGCCACCTACTTCCTGAACTCGGTTGAGGAAGTCAGACAGATGCTCGAGCGGTTCCTGGGATAGCTCGCCTCGAAGCTGCCTGCGTCGGCCGGCCGCTTTCACCGCCGCGCCGAGCAGGCCTCCGCGCCGTCCGGACCTCCGGGGCGGCCCCCGCGTCTCCGCCCCTGTCGCCCCCGCGTGGCGCGGCGCGCGGGTCGCATCGCGGCGGCGGGTCACATCGCGGCGGCGGGTCACATCGCGGCGGCGGGGCCGCCGGCAGTCTCTCGGCGCCCGAGCGCCCGGCGCTCACAAGAACGCGAACATCGTCACCAAACCGAACACAAAAATGAAACTCGCGCCGGCGAGCTCGACCACGGTGTGAAGCGTATGGCCGCCGGCACGGTCAAGCCGGCGCGCGATGTTGCGCTTGAACACGATCGTTAAGACCGCAACCGCCGACAGCGCGATCGCGATACCCACCGACATTGCAACGATCGCGACGATCCCAACGCGTATAAGCCCGAGCGACAGCGTGAACAACAGCAGCAAGGTGGTACCCGGGCACGGAACAATACCGGTCGAGAGCACCAACGGGAAGAATCGCTCGCGAGGTATTCGAAGCCGCTCGGCCTGCACGCCCGGGAGTCGTGAACCCGTGTCGTTGTCCGGAGACGGGCGCAGGTTCAGCCGGCGCCCTACTCTCGCGGCAACGGCGAGGCGGCGCGCGTCGCGCAGCTGCTTCAACTTCACCAGCACAAACGCGAGCCCTACCAACATAATGAGGCCCGAGCTCACCGCTTGTACTCGTGACCCCATCATCACCACGGTTTGGCTCAAAGCTCCGTCGACAAGGAAGTACACTCCGGCGATGATCGCGACCGCCGAAAGCGCGTGCATCACCGCGAACAGCACCCCCGCGAGTACCCCATGAAACACCTCGGCGTCCTCGGAGAGATAGTACGACACAATCACGGTTTTGCGATGACCGGGTAAGAACGAGTGCATCAAGCCGTACAGAAACGACGCTCCGACGACCGCAAGCCACGCCCTGGGGGTGCCGGCCGCAGACCCCATCTCGCGGATGAACGCCGTTAACCGTGTGTTCAACTCGCGTTGAAGCCGAAGTAACCAGGTCGGTGCCCCAGGAAGAGTCGCCCCGCCGAGGCCCGTTCCACCGGACGCACCGAACCGTCCCGCATCCTCGGGTTGCTGCGGAGACTGCTGCCCCTGCTGCCCCTGCTGCGAAGGGTCCCCGAAAAACGGATTGGGTTGGGCTTGCAACAGCTCACCTGAAACCAAGGTCGCGATCACCAGCACCGCCAACACAAGCAGTATTCTCGTTGGTTGGAAACACATTCTCACGAACCGTCCTTCCGGCAGGCTTCGATCCTCGTTCTGAGGCTCCGCTCATCGAGGTCGTGCCCCAGAAACAGCAACGCGGTTTGGCGCTTCTCGCCCCGCTTCCAGGGTGACGCCTGTAGATTGCCGCGTCGGCCGACGACCTGTAGCAGCATTTTGTGTCTTCTGCCGTCTTTGCCGTCGAGGTAGACGTACCCTTTCGCACGAACCAAACCGGGTGGAAGATCGTTGAGCAACTCGCGAAGTCCGTCCACCTGCAGCGGAGTCTCGGATTGAAACAGCACGCTCGCGAGCGTTGCGTGGCGGACCGTTATCGCATCGTGCTCCAACTCGAGCTCCGAGCTATGCCGTCCCTCGTACCCGTGACCCGCAAACAACGGTTCGAGCGTCTCGATGCTCTCGAACGGCACCAGGCGCGCGCGCGGCGCGATCTCGCGCATCGCCTCTAATGCCGTCTCCCGACGGTGCTCGTCTACCTCGGTATACCGGGATAGCAACACGATATCTGCGTGTTCGAGCTGTGCATCTACCGTGTTGTAGTTCGCTCGCAGTTCCTGAAAGCGCTCGAGGTCGACAACCGTGATCACCGAGTCCAAAAACGCTCCACTCGCGATCTTCCGTTTGTTGAGTGTCTGCATTATCGGCAGCGGATCCGAGGTTCCGGACGCTTCGAGCAGCACGCGATCGAGCTCACCGCGGTAAGCAAGCAGCTTCTTCAACGCGCGCCCGAGATCCCGCCGAGTGACGCAGCACATGCATCCTCCCGTGAGTTCAACGACCTCGTCTACTCCGGCATCGATTATCGCACTCTCGAGCGCAACCTCGCCGAACTCATTGACCACCACGCCAAAGCGGTGCGCGGCAAAGTGCGACATTAATCGATTGATCAGCGTACTCTTGCCGGCTCCAAGAAAACCTGTTATGAGCGTGACCGGGACCCGGCGTTCCATTCATTCCTCTCCGGTTTGTTCTTCGCCGGCGTCGAGCAGCGGCGCGGTGTGAAACACATGCAGATCCAGCAACGCTTTCACCCGCGCCAGGTACTCGCGCAACTCGGTGCGCGCTCCCCACAATCGTGAGACGTCCTGCGCATTATACCCGATTGCCGATAGCTCGTACTCGGAGGCAATATACAGTGCGCGTTCGTTATGGAAGCGCTGTGAGACGATAACAACGTCGTCGAGATCGTACACGTGCTTGACCCGCGCGACCGAGTCGAGGGTGCTCAGCCCCCCGTAATCCATCATGATCGCGCTGTCCGGCACCCTGCGCGCAAGCAGCGCATCGCGCATCGCGGCGGGCTCGTTATACGAAGCATGACGGCGATCGCCGCTTGCGAGAATCCGGCTCACACGGCCGTTGTGGTAGAGCTCCGCCGCAGCATCAACTCGATGCTCGAAATACGGGTTCGGCTCTCCGGAGCTCAGAAAGCGGCTGGTGCCGAGTAATACCGCGACCTCTCGTCGCGGCAGCTCTCGAACCTCGGAGTATAAGCGATCACGGCTATGATTGCCGATGTAATGTCCGACGAACACAACCGCGAGAAATGAGCCAAAAAGCGTGAGCTTAATACACAGAAGAGCGATCGTTAAGCGGTTCTTAATCACGCGCGAGGCAATCCGTCATAGAAAAAGTTGAGGCCGTTTGCCTCCGCTACCGACTCTCGTTAGCTGTCGCCCCCCCGCAAGTTGTAGAGCGTCTCAACAGCCTTGAGCCGTACAGCTCGAAGGTACGCCCCGTGAGCCGCGATGTCAAGCACCGCATCGATTACGAGCACGTCGTCTACACCGTTGTTGACGGAAGCGATTCGCTCGAGCGCCAGCAGTGAGGCAAAAGCAAGGTTATTGTCGGGGTTCGTGCGGCTGCTTTGATTACGGAGCAGCAGAGCGATCTCGTTGGTGACCTCGTTGTTGTCGTTCTCGCCGAGAAGACCCAAGGCATAAACCGCCTCGGCGAGCACCATAGGCTCGTCGTCGGAGCGCAATACCTGAACGAGGGCGTCTTGCGCCCCCGCACCACCGACCTCGCCGAGCAGTTGTGCGGCCGACCTACGGATCTCAGGGTAGTTGTTCACAACCGTGTCGCTTCCGTGCCGGGTCTTGCGTGCGGTTCCCTCAAGCGCGAGCCCGCGTAGAATCGGGACTATCTCGGGATTATCCGAGCTGATGCGCCCGTCGTCGAGCATAACCCGCACCGTCTGAAGCGCTAAAGCCTTTGTTTGCCGATTGGATGAACGCGCCTGACTACCGATAATGCGCATATCCACATCTTGCTCGAGGTACAGCTCCTCGATGGTGAGCGGCCCGTCGGCCTCAGGCGAGTCGTCGTCTTGCGCCGCCACCACGGACGGCATACCCAGCAACAGAACCGCTACCGATACAACTGCAACCACACGGTACATTATCCATCCCCCCTAATCGCTTTCATGATTATTAATTACCTACACACTCAAGACTACAACTAATAGTAGTCAATTTTCCAGTCGCCGTTATCTCTTTTTAGCTGATAGAGCAAAATCTCTTGCCCTCGAACCTCCATGAGCGCTTCCACGCGGTCATCGTCGAGGAATCGCAGATCGTCGAGACGAGCATTTGCCCTACTCGGCACCACCACGTACTCGAAGTAGTCCTCGAGATCTTCCAACACCACCGACCGTCGCTGCAGCACCGGGCTCTGTGAGCGCTCAAGAAGCACATCCGGACAAGAGTGTACCCTCACAAACTCATCGCTCAACATCTCACGCCACCCTTCATAGTCACGATCTGCGATGAGCTGATTGAGATACGCAATGAA
Source organism: Spirochaetaceae bacterium (assembly GCA_003552185.1). Classification (GTDB taxonomy): domain Bacteria; phylum Spirochaetota; class Spirochaetia; order DSM-27196; family SLAA01; genus B1Sed10-166. The sequence continues at coordinate 358 of PUOW01000277.1, read as the reverse complement.
TTGCTCCACCTCGTCAAATGTTTCCTCGTAGAGTTCCTCGGTGACCTCAAACTCCTCATCCTCGGCCGGTTCGGGTTCGTGGTCAGGCACAAGATCCATCTCGGGCTCGTCCGGCTCCGGTTCGGGCTCGGGCTCGGGTTCGGGGGCTTCGGGCGACGGCTCTTCAGGCGGGACCGGCTCGGGTTCGGGCTCGGGTTCGGGCTCGGGTTCGGGCTCGGGGGCTTCAACCCCCGGTGTGCGGTCTGGGGGGTGTTCGTCGGCGGGAGTCTCACAACCGCTCGCAAACAGTAAGAACATCACGAACGTCGTGATACAGCATACCCAAAGCACTCGCCCCCAAAGCATTCGCCCTGGGAGG
>PUOW01000346.1 GCA_003552185.1 Spirochaetaceae bacterium | reverse complement strand
GGAATTTGGCCGCGTCGTCAATCAACGCCGGTCGGATGTTGGGATCGAACGACAGCACGCGCCGGCCGTGTTCGCGTAGCACCAACTCGGTGATGGTGTCGCCGGCGGGCGGAAGCGCGAGTGCAATCGAGCCGAAATGTAGGCAGGAGACCTCGCTCGGGAGCTCACTCGGCAGGTCGGTCGGCGCGAACAAGCGATCGGCGGTTGCGGCGGTGAAAAACGCATACTGCGCGTCGCCGGTGGGCCCACGTTTCACGAAGGCCAGAGTGCTCGGAGCTTCGGCACGCGTAAGATACCGCGTCGATACCCGATTCGCTTCCATTCGCGCAACAAACTCATCTCCAAAGAAATCGGTCGACACTTTCCCGAGAAAGGCCACTTGCACACCGAGGCGTGCAATCGTGATTGCGGTGTTAAACGGAGAGCCGCCGGGCGCCGGCAGATACCCATTTGCTCCGGTTGTCGTTTCTACAGGAATGAAATCCATCACCGTTTCGCCACATGACAGCACCATATTGTTGTTCTCCTCGCTAATACCGCTCGCGGCACGCCGCGCACCGAAAGCGGCAGATCTCCACCGAGCCCGTGCCATGCCGCCGGGTCTTCCACAGAACTCGTGTCGGCAACTTCGCAATTGTAGCACAGCTCGTGTAGCACAGCTCGCGCCTTGGTCGGCACCATCGCAGAGTAGTATCTTATAGGTGTGATGGCAACCGCGATCGGACATACCACTCCAGCCTCCTACGCGTCTCGCGTCGCGCAGCGCTACCTTCGTTCGGCTCCGGTCACAAACTTCTACCCCAATTACGGCGAGGAGCGCGCGGAGCGCATCGCCCCGATACAGGCGGCTCGATTTCAAGGGATCATACCGCGCTACCACCTCTCGACCTCCCAAACGCGCACCCAAGGAACCGGGCCGGCGCTTTACGATCTCTCGATCGGCTGGAGCTCCGACCGTCGCGATCTTGAGCTCATGCCGCAGCCTGAGACCGTGCGCACCGCGTACCGCGGGAGGTCGCGTGAAGCAGCGCGACGCAACGCCACGTACACAGACGGCCCGAACCGGTACCCGGAACGCGCCACAACAGAAACGCACCGGCGTGGACTGAGCGCATACCGTCGCGAGCTCCAGTTTGCCGGCTTCCGCACAGACCAGGCCTCGCACAAGGGGCTCACCGAAGGGCCCGAGGTCGCTCATGGCGAGCTCATAGACATCACCGCGTAGCCCGCACCGAACGCAAGGCCGCTCCGCGGGTGGCGGCGGTTGAAATTTCGGGTACAATGGCGATTGTGTATACCAACACGCAGATCTGCCTCAGGGAGGAACGACATCTCATGCTTGCTGATTGCCATATGCATACACCCTTGTGCGGACACGCGGTGGGCGAACCCGCCGAGTACGTCCGGGCTGCTTCAGACCGCGGGCTTTCGCTGATTACCTTCACCTGCCACACTCCCATAACCGATGAAGGCTTTGGGCAAGCCGGTATCCGGATGAGGGCGGATCAGTTGCCGCTCTATCGAGAGATGGTGCGAACAGCAACCGAGCTCGGGAGCGAGCTCGGTGTTACGGTGCTGTACGGCATCGAGGCGGAAGTCTTCCCCGACGAGCAGGAGCTCACCTTGATGGATCGCGTACTGGCGGAGGAGCGTTTCGATTTTGTGCTCGGGTCGCTTCACCATGCCTCGGAGATCTATCGCGGTTACCTCGAGCGCGAAGGATTGTTCGACGACCGTGAGATCATCCGCCGCTATTTCGAGGATCTTGCCGCCGGCGCAGAAACGGGTAGATACCATAGCCTCGCACACCCCGACTTGATTCGCATTTACGGTACCGTCGAGCCGTTTGACCCGGCCGAGTACGAGACGGTGATAAAGGCCTGTTTGGAGCGAATCCGCGACGCCGGAGTCTGTATCGAGGTAAACACCAGTGGATATACCAAGGGCGTGTTTGAGATTCACCCCGCACCGCAGATCATGGAGTGGGCCTCCGAGCTTGGGCTGGACTTCACGCTTGGCTCGGACTCGCACATGCCGGAGTCGGTAGCGCAGTATTTCGGTCGGGCGGCGCAGCTTCTCCGGGCTCGGGGCGTCGAGCAGTTCACCTATTTCCAGGGCGGTACCGCGGTACGCGCTCGGTTGCCGGAGTTCTAGCGATACTCGGAGCAAAACGCGATGCGAATACTCGTCATACTCGGCCATCCTCGCAGAGAAAGTTTCGGTGCCGCGCTCGCTGATGAGTATCAAGACGGTGCGCAGTCCGCAGGCGCGGAACTGCGGCGCATCGCGGTTTCCGAGCTGTGCTTTGATCCCGAGGTGCACCACGCCGCCCCGGAGCGGCAACCGCTCGAGCCCGACCTTGTGGCCGCCCAAAGCGCGATATCCTGGGCCGACCACTTGGTGTTCATCTACCCCACCTACTGGGGCGGTTTGCCTGCCAAGCTCAAGGGGTTTCTCGACCGCACCTTTACGCCCGGGTTCGCGTTCCGTACTCTGCCGGACGCCGGCGGACGCCGGAAACTCTTACGCGGGAAGACCGCCGAGATCATAACGACGCTCGATATGCCTCCGGAAGTATACCGTGCGCGCTACCGCCGGCCCGGCATCGAGGAGCTTCGGCGAGCGGTTCTGCGATACTGTGGCGTTCAGACCACGCGGGTGCGTTTGATCGGACCGGTCGCGGGCTCAACGCACGAGGATCGATCCGAGTGGCTGCTCGAGCAGAACCATGCCGGTAGGCGACGCGCACACGGCGCCCGCTCGGGACTACAGCAAAGCGCCCGCGTCGCGACGGGTTTCGCGATTCGCCACCGCGTCACGTTGTATATCGGTGCGGTCGCAATCCTCCCGCTACTGCAGCAGCTCGCCGGCGCGGTGCTGCTCGAGCTTTCCCCGGCCGCGGTGAGCCCCGACGCCTCGAGCGCCGGTTTCGCGGCACATCTTGTGGCGCTGCCGGCGGCGTTACTCGGGTGGGCGCCCGCGATGCTGCTCGCGGGCGAACTGCTACCGGCCCAACTCTCGCCGAAGGCGGTAGCACGCGATCCGGCGGGCGAACAGCGGAGGCAGATCGCGAGCCGACGGAGGTATCGCGCGACGGTGGTGGTTTCGGTCGGGGCGTTGCTCTGGGTGATCGGGCTCCAGCTGTTCGTATACGGTCTCGATCGGCAGGTTTGGCTGCTGCTTCTGGTGCTCCTCAGCGGAAAGACGCTGTTCAACGAGCTCACGGTGCGTCTCCGGATACCCGAGAGCCGCTTCGAGCCGGAACGCGTCGTGATACTTGCGCTGCTGTTCGGCTGCGTGTGTATCCTACCGACGCTCCTGCAGCCGGTCGCGGTCGGGTAATCGGAGCGCACCCGGGCGCGGCGCCCGACCGCGTGGGCGCGCGGGCAGCGTGCGCCGCCCGGCGGCCGACCGGCGACCGGCGCGGCCGTTCGCCGGTTCGCTTGACAAACCACGAATAAACGAGAAACACTTGCCGTACCGTGATACGCCTTTTGCACCACCATTCGCCGCGCGTCCTTGTGGCGCTGCTGCTCGCGCTTACGCCGCAGGTACTCCAGGCATCGCTCGACGAGCCGCTGCCGACTCATGCCGAAGGCTTCGAGCCGGCCTATCACGACGGGTACACCGTCTTGACCGTCACCCGGCCCTACCCTAACGCCGACCGTCCGCAGCGATATCTCCTGATCGAACGCAACCGCGAGATACCGAGCGAGTATCGCGATCTCCCGCGGATCTACGTTCCGGTGGAGCGCGTTATTACCGCTGCAGCGCCGCTGCTGGCACAGTTCGAGCTGCTCGGGGCGCACGACCGCGTGGTGGGGCACGATCACACCGGGCGCATCTATTCCGAACGATTCCGCGCCCGGGTGAGGGACGGGTCGCTGCGTCGCGTCGGCGAACCGCCTCATATGGATATCGAGCGCGTGGTCTCGCTCGAGCCCGACGTTGTGCTGATCAACGCGCTCGGCCCGCAGAGCGAAACCGAGCATAAGCTCCGCGAGGCCGGCGTGCCGGTGCTGGTTGTGGGCGACTGGCTCGAGCACGACCCGCTGGGGCGCGCGGAGTGGATTCTGGTGGCCGGCGCACTGCTGCAACGCGAGCGCGAGGCCGCCGAGTACATGCAGGATGTGCGCGAGCGTTACCAAGAACTCGAGGATGCCGTTCGCCGCGGGCGCCGGGACGCCGCCGAGGCTCCGACGGTGCTGGTAAATGCTCCGTATCAGGGCGTCTGGTCGGTTCCGGGAGGCGGCAGCTATATGGCACGGCTCCTCGAGCACGCCGGCGCGCGCTATCCCTGGAGTGGGCACGAGGCCCGCGGGGCGTTGCACCTCGAACTCGAGTCGGTAATCAGCGAGGCCTCAAGCGCCGAGGTCTGGATAAATCCGGGAGACAGCGAATCGCTCGCCGATGTTCTGCGGATCGACCCGCGCCTGCAGGTCTTTGAAGCGTATCGGCAGGGCCGAGTCTACAGTTTTACCGCCCGAACACGTCCCGGCGGCGCCAACGATTACTTCGAACGCGGCGCACTAGAGCCGCACCGCGTGCTCGCGGATCTCATCTCGATCGTTCACCCCGAGATTCTACCCGAACACGAACTACGCTACTTTCGACAACTGAGGTAGAGATGGCGCGCGCTGATAGGGCCGTTCCGTTCATGCTTCCGGCCGGCATTGCGCTCGCAGCCGCAATGCTTGCAAGCCTCGGATTCGGCTCGGTGCCGATTCCGATTGCAGATGTTTTGAAGGCGCTGTTTGAGCCGAGCGCGGTGGAGCCCGGCGTACGCGTCATCGTGCGTGTTATTCGTATGCCTCGTACAATCGCCGCGGTCTCGGCGGGGGCTGCACTGGCCCTCAGCGGCCTGCAGATGCAGACGTTGTTTCGCAACCCGCTCGCCGGTCCGTTCACGCTCGGGATTAGCTCCGGAGCCGGGCTCGGGGTTGCGGTGGTGGTGCTCGCGGCCGGCGCCGGCGGCGTGTTAGGCACACTCGCGCAAGGATTCGGCGGTTACGGCCCGTACGCGCTGGTGGTGGCCGCCACAACCGGAGCCGTGGCGGTGCTGCTCGCGATTCTCGCGGTAGCGCGACGCATAGCCGATATCACCACGATCCTGATACTCGGTATTCTCTTTGGATACGCCGCGAACGCGATAACCACTGCACTGCTGCAGATCGCGGAACCGCAACAGATCCAAAGCTATATTACCTGGAGTTTCGGGAGCTTCGCCGGCGTCACCTGGAGGCAGCTGGGTGCATTTCTGCCGGTAGCCGCGCTGGGGGTGCTGCTTTCGATCCGCCTCATGAAGCCCTTAAACGCACTCCTGCTCGGCGAGCGCTACGCCGAAACGCTCGGAATGTCGGTACGCCGGAACCGCTACGCGATTATCCTCACCACCGCACTCCTCGCCGGAGCCACCACCGCGTTCTGTGGCCCGGTAGCGTTCATCGGAATCGCGGTGCCGCATCTCTGCCGGTTCGCGCTTCGCAGCTCCGATCATCGTGTACTCATTCCGGCCTGTGCCGTGACCGGCGCCCTGGTGGCGGTGCTTTCGGATTTGATCTCGCGCCTGCCCGGACACGATATAACGCTGCCGCTCAACGCCGTGACCGCTATGATCGGCGCTCCGGTGGTGGTGTTGGTGATTGTACGGCGAGGCCGTGAGCAGGGCCGCTTCGGCGCGGGGGCCGCCCGATGAGCGCGCTATCATCTCGTTCGTCCGAGCCCGCGATCGCAACCGAGGCGCTCACGGTAGGCTATCGGCTCGCTCACCGACGCCGTCGCACCGTGCTCGAGCAACTCACTCTCACGCTCAACCCACGCGAGCTCGTCTGTGTTTTGGGGCCGAACGGATGCGGTAAGTCGAGCTTGCTGCGCACCGTGGCGGGCCTGCTACCGCCTTTGCACGGCCGCGTTCTGCTTGGCTCGAAGCCGATCGATACGTTCGACCGAAACGAGCTCGCGCGGCGGCTCGCGGTGGTACTCACCGATCGCATCGACCCCGGCTTCTTGACGGTTTTTGAGCTGGTTTCGCTCGGGCGCTTCCCGTACACCGGGTGGAACGGTCGCCTCGAAGCGGCCGATCGCAGAGCCGTCGCGGAGGCGCTCGCGGCGCTTGGGCTGAGCGAGTTCGGCGACCGGAGAATCGCGGAGCTCAGCGACGGCGAGCGGCAAAAGGCGATGATCGCGCGTGCGGTAGCGCAGCAACCGCGCGTACTGGTTCTCGATGAGCCGACCGCGTACCTCGACCTCCCCTCGCGAGTCGAGATCCTGCAGCTGTTGAGAGAACGCGTCACCGAGACCGCCGAGGCCGTGCTGCTTTCCACGCACGAGCTCGAGTTGGCGCTGCGCCTGGCCGACCGCCTCTGGCTGATCGACGAGCACGGCGGACTGGAGTGCGGCCTGCCGGAAGAGCTGGTCTTGAACGGTGCCGTCGGCAGAGTCTTCGCGCGCGATGAACTGCAGTTCGACCTCGAGACCGCGAGCTTTAAACCGGCGCGACCGGCGCGAGGATCTGTGGCACTTGTCGGCGAAGGGGCGACGGCGCTCTGGACCGCGCGTGCGCTCGAGCGCCTCGGCTTCGTGGTGTACGATCGCACCACGGCAGGCGCTCCGAGCCCGCCCGGAACAACCTGCGTGGAGGTTGTCCGCGACCGGACCACGCCAAGCGGAGCGGCCTGGCGGGTACAACCGGCGCCCGCGCCGGCAAACACCGCTTCCGATTCTCAGCACACCGAGAGAAACGCAGGCCGCTACACCACGCTCGAGGAGGCGCTTCGAACCGTTGAAGCCTGCACCTCCGAGCGTAACGGCGCCTCACCCGCGATTTGACGTTTGAAACCGAAAATCAACACATTTGGAGGAAGCTACTGCACGCATAGGAGCAGAATAAGGAGGTTACGCTATGCATAAGCTTCTCTTGACGATTTCGTTACTCTTACTCTTGCCGCTCTTTCAGATCGCGGCCGACAACAACGATCTCGACGACGAGGAACCGGACGCGGTATTCGAGATCGCTGCAACCAACTACAACTTCAGCGAAGAAGAGATCACGGTGAGCGAAGGGGACCTCATTGAGCTCGTCGTGTACAACAGCCAAGGGCAACATGATCTCGTGATCGACGAGTTTAATGTCGACACAGGACTTATCCCCACCGGCGGCTCGGTCGAGGTTCGCTTTGTTGCCGACGAAACCGGCGAGTTTGAGTACTACTGCTCGGTCGGCTCGCACCGCCAAGCCGGAATGGAAGGAACCCTAATCGTAGAGTAACGCCGACCACCCGACGCCCGCCCGCGGGCGTCGGGTTCTGCCTCGGCGCGGGTCAGTACGCGAGCACCGGCCGCAGATAGCGTTCGGCGGTCTCGAGGTCGAGCTTCCGCCG
>PUOW01000108.1 GCA_003552185.1 Spirochaetaceae bacterium | reverse complement strand
GGTCACCGACTTACTGATCTGGAGAAACTCACGAAGCCGTCGGTTACTCTGCTTCAGCGATTCTTCGATCCGTCGGCGTTCGGTGATGTCTCGCGCTATGCCTTCTATCGCAACGAGAGTGCCGTCGTTGTCGTAAATCGGAACGTTGTTCTGCTCGGTCCAGATGACCGCTCCGTCTTTGCGACACCAGCGCAACACCACAGGCTCCTCGAACCCGTTTCCGCTGTGCATTATCTCCAGCAGGCGCTCACGGTCGTCGGGATGAACGAGCTTAAGCCCGAGGTCGCAATCCGCGTAGTGCTCCTCGGGAGTGTAGCCGGTCAGCTTGGTTGCGGCGGGGCTCACAGACGTGAACCGACGCTCCGGGACGAACTCGATGCGGTAGATTAAGTCTTCTGCGTTTTCAGCGAGCAACCGAAAGCGCGCCTCGCTTTCGCGCAACGCGGCGTGCGCTTCAAACAGCTTGAAGGCCATCTTGATCGAGGCGAAAAGCACCGTGTCGCCTGAGTTCTTAACGATATAGCCGTAAGAGGTGATCCGTTCGGCTCGGTCGGTATACTCTTTCTCGGTGTGGCTCGAGAGAAACACGAGCGGAACGTTCCGACGCTCCAGAATTCGCTGCGCAGCCTCGGTGCCGTCAATTCCCGGGCCCAGGTCGATATCCATGAGCACCAGGTCAACGTGACCACAGGCGTGACCGCAGTCGTTTTCGACGTACCGCACTGCGTCTTCACCGGTGGAGACGTGCACAACTTGGTAGCCTTCGCGCTGAAGCGACCTCTGCTCCGCGAGCGCAGTTAGCGGCTCGTCCTCAACGAGGAGCAACGTTTTGCAATCAGGCACACCCACCTCTCTTCCCTGACACAAGAACGTGATGGATGGGCTACACGACAGGGTGTCACTATATTATCACACTACCCTCAACGGCATAAGGGGCTGAGGTCAGGATTGTACGATCCCGATCGGAGTGGTGTTTGACAAGCCACGTTTGATGCCCTATCTATTGAACTATGCTAGTGGTCAACATACATGATGCGAAGGCACATCTGTCGGAGTACCTCAAGCGACTGGAACACGAAGGCGAGATCGTGTTGTGCCGGCGTAATCAACCGGTAGCCGTTATACACCCGCTCCCTTCTCCTCGTCGGAACCGTGCCGTCGGTCTGGAGCGTGAGCGGCTAAAGGTACCGAAATCGTTCTTTGAGTCTTTACCGGAAGACCTCGTTGAGCTGTACGAAGGACACGGATCGTGAACACCGGTGCGCCGGGAGTGGTAGCAGCCGAGCCGAACGAGGCGAGTGGTCCGTCGGCTGGTGCCTTCCCGGGGGTCAGCCTTGAACTAAGGCTTGGCCGTAATTGAGTACCGACCGTGCGAGTGCCGAAAGCTCGGGCGTCGCATGCAGCACATCTGAAAACAACTCAGCGAGGTCGTCGGTCTTGTATTCGTGAGCAATGTCGTTCCGAAGGTCTTTGAAGCCACGGAGAGTCTCAACCGAATCGACGAGACCCCGCGCTACGGCCCTATTCGCGGTGTCGATGATCGAGCCGGGCTCCATGAGCTCAACAGCGTCAATGCTACGAAGAACCTTGTGGAGAACGAGATCCGCTACGCGTGCGTATCGCGTAGTGAGGTTCTCGTATCGATCGTATTCCTCGGCAGTGTAGCTCTCTTTGATACCGATGGAAACGCACTGAGCATAAGAGCGCTCAAGCCAAGAGAGGCTCCCCTCGAGTTGACTCAACGCATTCTCGAGAAGCTCAACCGATGGGGTTCTTCTCGCCAAGCGGTACTCCTTTCGAGACTGCAACGGCAAGCATCGGATCGCTACGGTCTGCGGCTACAACCAGGTCTATCTTCTGCTCGCCGATGCGTTCGCAGATCTCGTGGCGAATAGCGTGACGCTCTTTGCGTTGAATACGACGTGAAAGCACCGCAAGGTCGATGTCGCCGCCACGGCCCCGGTCGTCGACTCGTGAGCCAAAGAGCCAAATCTCCGCGTCGGGATCGAAACGGTGAATTGCGCCTTCGATCGCCTGCTTCTCCTTCTCGCTGAGCCTCATAGCTTAGAGTATCGTACCGGACTATACTAGTGGTCAAGATGCCTCATGCAACCGTAACACGCGGGGGAGCTCGTGTTGTGCCGGCAAAATCAACCGATAGCCGTTGCGCTTATTCATGCCTATCCGGTGCGCCGGCGGTGGTAGCCGAGCCGAACGGCAGCTTCTCCAGGTCGACATTGCCGCCCGATAGGATGATCGCCACTCTTTGTCCTGCAAACTGCCCGCTGTGCTTGAGCAAGGCCGCGAGCGGCACCGCGCAGCTCGGCTCCACAACGATCTTCATGCGCTCGTAGATCATACGCATCGCCGCCACAATTTCGTCGTCCGAGACCGTGAGGATATCGTGTACGTAGTTCATGATCGCGGCGAAGGTGATCTCACCCAACGAGGTGAGCAGCCCGTCGGCAATAGTGTCGGGAGCCTCGATCGGGATAAGCCGGCCGGCACGAAACGAGCGGTACGCATCGTCGGCCCCGGCGGGCTCGGCCGCAATAACCTTGGTTGAAGGGGAAACATAGTGCGTGAGAAGCGCGGTACCGGCGAGCAGGCCCCCTCCTCCAACCGGCGCCATCACCACATCGAACGCAACGCCTTCGCCTGCCGCAACCGGCTCATCGAAGATCTCAAGCGCGCAGGTGGCCTGCCCTTCCACCACGTCCATGAAGTCGTAAGGCGGAATGAAGGTTGCCCCGGTATCCTCGAGCACTCTCTGCAGGGTGGTTTCGCGCGCCTGCAGGTTCGGCCGGCACTCTATGATCTCGCCGCCGTAGCCCGCCACCGCCCTCTTCTTTACCGCCGGCGCGTTGGTGGGCATCACGATATAAGAGCGAATTCCGGCGACCGTGGCCGCACGCGCCAGGGCCGCGGCATGGTTACCGCTGGAATGCGTCGCAACCCCGTTTCGTCCTTGCTCCGCGGTAAGCTTGGTAACCGCGTTGGCCGCGCCCCGGGCCTTGAACGCACCCACTTTCTGAAAGTTCTCGCACTTGAAATGAACCTCACACCCGGCGAGCCGATCTATCGCCTCGCAGCTCATCAGAGGAGTGCGGTGAATGAACGGCTGTATTCGTTGATGCGCCGCCTGAATCTCGTTGAGTGATGGAAACTGTGGGGTCACGCCGTCGCAGCCTCCCGGATGCGCCGCGACATGAGCACCGCGTCTCCTCCGTCGTGATACCAGTCTTTGAGCACCGCTTCGCGCGAGAATCCGTTTCGGCTGTAGAACGCAATCGCCTTCTCGGAATCCACTCCGGTATCGACGTAGATCTTTCGCCCTCCGTTTTCGCGCGTCCAGTCGATCATTTGATTCAGCATCGATGTCCCGATACTCCGACCGCGCAGCCCCTCAACAAGTCCTATCCACTCGATCATACCGGTGTCGTTCCAACTCTCGTACACCACCCCCGCGACTCCGGCGAACGTTCCGTCGGCCGTCTCGGCGACCAGCAGCAAAACCTCGTCATCGTCCCAGTCGAGATACTCTTTGAGATCGCTCGTCGTCACGTTTCTGCGCTCGCCCAACACCTCGGCGATAAACCGCGACGCGTCGGGCAGATGGCGCGGTCTCATTTTCACGATCCGTGTTTCCATACCAGAGAAGATAGCACGGGCGCCGTTTCGGTGCGAGCGGGTTTCGCGCCCGCGCGCCCACGCTCCGGTTATAACTGCATTGCCCGCTTGCATACCCACATCCTGTCAACTCACAACCGGCGGCACATCCAGACACTGGGTATCTCCGCAGCGAAACCGGCCTTGCGGTAGGCGCGGCGTGCCGGGGCGTGAGCGGCGTCGGCTCCGGTAGCCACCGTTGCCGCCTTCATGCCGGCATCCTTCATACGCGCCAGGGCGAAATTGTACATGCTTGTGCCGATCCCCTTCCCGGCGTGGCTTGGATCAACCGCGTTCAGACCTATCTCCCCGACCACGGTCTCGTGGTCCAGCAGAACCGCGACGAATCCCACAACCGCGCCGTCTATCTCGGCCGCGTAGAGCTGCCAGACGGATTCCGCATCGAACAACGAGAGCAGAAGCTTCGACTGCGCCTCGTCCTCGCGCGCCTGAACCAGTTCATACAGCTCGTCTCCGAGCATGCCGCGAAACGACGCGAACACCGGCTCAAACGCCGCCCGCCGGATCTCCTCCATGCGCGGCAGGTCATACTCTGCGGCTTCACGAATGACTACGCCGTATTCCATTTTCCTTCTCTCCGGCTCCTCATCGCGCGAGTGCTGTCTAAAGCGCGTTTATCATGCCCGCAAGATACCCCGCTCCAAAGCCGTTGTCGATGTTTACCACCGACACCCCGGATGAACAACTGTTGAGCATCGTAAGGAGAGCCGACAGGCCCTGAAAGTTGGCTCCGTAGCCTACGCTGGTGGGAACCGCGATTACCGGCACGTGCACCAAACCGCCGACGACCCCCGCCAGGGCCCCTTCCATCCCGGCCACGGCCACGACAACCCGCGCGCGGCGGATGTCGTCTATCTTACTCAGCAAGCGATGGATTCCGGCAACGCCGAGATCGTTGTAGCGCGTAACTCGATGCCCGTAAAACGAAGCGGTGAGCGCCGCCTCTTCGGCAACCCTATAGTCCGAGGTGCCGGCACTCACCACCGCGATCTCTCCTTTACCCCGATCCTCCCAGGGTGAGAACCGAACGGTAAGAATCCCGGCATTGGGGTGATACTCTATCGCCGGCTCGTCGTCCTGCGGGAGCTCGGGTGAGCGCAACGCGCTCGGCAACAGCTGCCGCAACGCGTCGTACACCTCGGGAGTGAGCAAGGTCGCGAGAGTATTCACGCGTTTGGCGCAGACGGCCGCTACGATATCCGCTATCTGCTCGGCGGATTTGTTCCGGCAGAAAATAACCTCAGGATGGCCGGTGCGCGCGGCCCTGTCGGTGTCCAATGTCGTGTGTCCAAGATCCTGATAATAGAGATCCTGAACCGCTTGCACCGTATCCTCGAGTTGCGACGAGCCTTCCCGAAACGAGGTGAGAATCTGTTCGAGCTGTTCATTCCGCTTCTGCATACCGCCTACGCACTCCTGTGTTGCGGATCCATACTTCCGCTTCGGTATCCGGCCAGATCCAACGTTACGTGCCGGTACCCAAGCCCGCGAAGGGTCCCGTCGATTCTGTCCATCAGTTCGAAACTGCACAACCGCTCGCGGTCCTCCGGCGGCACCTCTATGCGCGCGATCTTTCCATGCGTGCGCACCCGTACCGCCGCGAATCCTTCGCGCATGAGAAACCGCTCCGCCTCTTCTACCCTCCTGAGCGAATCGAGGTCGACCTCGGTGTCATGAGGCAGTCTTGTGAGGAGACAGGAGTACGCGGGTTTATTCCAGACCGTGAGATTCCAACTCCGCGCGAGCTGTCGCACATCGCTCTTGCTCAACCCACACTCGGCGAGTGGACTTCTAACCTCCATTTCTTTGAGCGCCTGCATCCCCGGTCTGTAGGCGGTGCCGTCGTCGGCGTTCGACCCGTCTATGACGACCGCAAGGCTTTCGTCACGCGCGTGAGCTTTGAGCCTCGAGAGAATCCGTCGCTTACAGAGGTAGCAGCGCCGTTCGGGATTGTCGCGCAGTTCCTCAGGCATCTCCATCTCCAGCACCTGGTGTCGTGCGCCGATGGTGTGCGCAAGCTCTCGCGCATCGTCGAGCTCCCATGCGGGAACGTAGGGCGTGCATACCGTAGCCGCTTGCGCGTGCCGGCCCAGCGCACGAACCGCTGCCGCCAAGAGTACCGTACTGTCGACACCGCCAGAGAACGCAACAACACACGACCCCATCTGCTCGAGGGTGTTCAGCAGGTAGGCGAGTTTGTAACCGAGACCTTCGCTCGGATTCGAGGCTGAGTTGCGGTTCACAGTGAAATACTCCGGTAGATGTCTTTTACCGACACGCCGCTTTGTTCGGCAAGGGCTTTGACATCGTCGTACTCGGGTTTTTTCGAGATGCAGCGCCCGTCGTAAAACAGGCTCTTTACCCGAACCTCGCCGTACGGGGTTTGTGTTGTGTTGAACGAGCGCTTGAGCATGGTCTGGCGCACCGGGTATTCGCGTATGCCTGCGGTGGTGGTTTCGTGGAACATGATCTTCTTGATCGCGGCTCGGTCGTTGGGGACCGTCATGACCGTCAGCAGCATGCCGGGCCGATTTTTCTTCATCTGCACCGGCGTGAGAAAACACTCCTTAACGCCCGCGGCAAAGAGGGCATCGAGCACGTGATCGTAGAACTCGGGATTCATGTCGTCGATGTTGCACTCCAACATAACCGCATCGATCTCCTCGGCGCCTTGCGCGGTGGAACTCTGCTCGTTCGAGACGTGTGCCGCCGAGTCATGCTCGGCGAGGAAGACGCGAAGCACGTTCGGGATCTCGGTGTCGCGGCCTCCCACTCCGTAGCCGGTCTTGTGAATCGTGTAGTCGCTTGTGTCGACAAACTCGTTTACATTCGCCTTGAGGATCGCGGCTCCGGTGGGGGTTGTGGTTTCTTGCTGCACCGCTCCCCTTCGCGTTTTCACTCCGGCGAGAATCTCGACGGTGGCCGGTGCCGGAACGGGAATTGTTCCGTGGGCGCACTCGACGAACCCTCCTCCGAGTTCGGGCGGAAAGGAAATAATCTTGTCCGGCGCAAGATACTCGATAGCCACCGCAGCGGCTACAATATCGAGGATTGAGTCTACCGCGCCCACCTCATGGAAATGCACCTCTTCGGGACTCATCCCGTGAACTTTGCCCTCCGCCTCGGCGATGATCGTGAACATCTTCATACTTCGGTGTTTTACCGCCTCGGGGAGCGTACTGCCTTCCACGATCTCGCGTATCTCTCGAAGACCCCGGTGGGGATGCTCGTGGCTGTGCTCGTGGGTGTGCTCGTGGGTGTGGTCTGGTTCGCTCACCGTGACGATCGCCCTGGTTCCGGTGATCCCCTTCCGTTGATCGGCGTGAAACTCCAGATCCCAGCCTGGAAGGTTCAGCGCCTTCAGCGAGTCGAGTATGTGCTGCCGAGGCACTCCGAGGTCCACCATCGCTCCAATGTGCATGTCTCCGCAGATACCGGAGAACGGATCATAGACCAGAATCTTCAAAGAAAACCTCCTGTACCGCCCAGGGCGAGCCACAGGCGGCGGGCCGGCGGCGGGCCGGCAAAGCTTGCACGCTGCCCGAACTCGTGGTATTCTCGCACCGACCAGTAACACGAATCATAGCAAAGATGGCACGCTTATGCCACATCCGCTTGGCCGCACGCGCGCCTGATCGAACGCACGGCTCCGCGCACACGTGCCTCTGTGCACACGTGCCTCTGTGCACGCGAT
>PUOW01000320.1 GCA_003552185.1 Spirochaetaceae bacterium | reverse complement strand
TGGGAGCGAGCGCGTAACACCATCAACGACGGGTAGACGCCGCCGCTCTCAACCACTGTGGACTCGAGCAGTTCGAACGTCTTGAGTTCGCGAAGCACGGCCTCGAACGGCGAACGCCGCGGACCAACCAGGATCACGAGGCGCCCGTCGGGCTTGAGAACCTCGTAAGCGGCGCTGAGAAAGCGGCGGTAGAACCCTTCGAACTCGATGTTCTTACCGAGGCGTACCCCGTACGGTGGATTAGTCACGATATACTCGAAGCTTCCGCGCGGGTACTGCTCGTGTATCTCGAGCGCGTTGGCTCGCCGAATCGAAACCCGGTCGGCGTACCCACAGGCCTCGAGATTATCGCGGGCGCCCTCCACGGTCGCGTGCGTCCAGTCTCCGCCGTGCAGCTGCAGCTCGGAGTTAAGCGCGGCCGCCTCGATCAGGATCGTGCCGGAGCCGCAAAACGGGTCGAGCAAACGTCCCCCGCCGTCGGCGCGCTGCACGCCGGCGCGCCGTAACATCGCGAACGCGAGCGGAGTACGCAGCGTCACGCGCGGTCGGAAACGCCATGGGAAGCGACGGTCGAGCGCTTCGCTCGTTACCTGTATGCCGACGAGGCAGTACTGCTCGATCACGTCTACGCGTAACTCCAGCTCGAAGTTCTCGAGATCAACCGGCGTTCCGTAACGCCGATTCACGATTGCGCCCACCTCGCGCTGAACGTCATGGCTCGCGAAGGGGTGGTCTCCGCTGCGGTTGGTGGTGATCCGAAAGCTCCGGGCCTCGGCGAGGGCCGGGAGCGGAAGCGACTCGAGTTCATCTCGAATGGACTCGAGCGGCCGGTGGTCGCTCAGCTTGAAGTGATGAAGATGCTCGACGACATGGTAGATCGAACGCATGCGCGGTAGAGCGGAGCGCAGCCGAGCAGCTACGCCGTCGTCGGAGCACTCACAAAACACGTTGCCCGCGAGCGCAAAGGGTTTCTCTACGGTCGTGATCGCGGAAGCGTCCTCGGCCGGTAGCTCATCGAGCTCTCGTAGCTCGCGCGTTACATCGGCCTCGATACCAGGATTTGTGGTAACCCGAAACGCGCGCGTCTCGCCGGCGCGCGGCGTACGGAAGCGAGCGCTTTCGGGAAGGCCGGTCCCGAGCGGGTTCTTGGCAACGAGTTCTATCACGGCCTCGTAATGCGGAGTCTGCGGGAAGAGGTCGAACAACGCAAGCGACTCGAGGCGGTAGCTCTCGAGCTGCGCGAGCTCATCGGCGGCACGCTCGGGGTTGCACGATACGTACAACACCGCGTCGGGGCGCAGATGCTCGAGCGCGCGAAGCACGCGGGGGTGCATGCCGGCGCGCGGCGGGTCGGTTATCACGTACAACGGGCGCTGTAGATCAAGCGAGAGCAGCTGTTCCGACGGACGAGCGACTGCGCGGTGCGGAGCGTAGCGCGGATCGCCGAGGTGCTCGGCAAGATTTCGCTCGGCACACTCCACCGATCGCGGGTGCTCCTCCATGACCGTCACGCGCCCGACCGCGGCGCCGTTTACGATCCCGAACGAGCCTACACCCCCGTAGAGGTCTACGAGTTCGCCCGAGCCTTCGGCGTGACGCGCGAGGCGTTCGCAGCTGTAACTCAGCATCCGCTCGGTAAGGGTTCGGTTCGCCTGGAAGAACCCCTGAGAGTGATACGCAAACCGCAGCCCCAGCAGTTCTTCGGCCAGGTATGCGCTGCCGCGCAGTACCTCGTAGTGTTCGGTGACGCTGTGATCGGTGTTCGGCGGAACGTACCCGATCAAGACGTTGTCGGCGGCGCTGCCGTCGGCGAAGGCGCGTATACGCCGGCGGGCGTCCTCGAGTCGAGGCGACTCGGGGTTGAGGATGATCGTCACGCAGCTTTCGAGCCGGGTTGTTCGGATTACCGCGTAGCGCAGCGTTCCGGTGCGGCGGCGAACATCGAAGGCATCGGGCTCCGGAAACGAGCTGCGTACCTCGCCGATCAACCGGTTGACCGCATCCTCGGCGATCGCACAGTGCTCTACGTTCTCTATGAGATCCCATCGGCCGCGACGACGGAACCCAAGCCCGCCGGGGTGAAACGGCATATCGACGCGCGCGCGGTATCCGTAGTCGTGAGCCGAAAACACCGCAATCTCGTCGATCGCAAAGAGCTTCGCGAGGGCGTCGCGCTTGCGGGCTAACTGCCGGTCGTACGCAACGTCTTGCGCAGCACAGCCGCCGCAGGCGCCGAAATACGGGCATCGTGGTGTGGTTGTCAATACGTTACTCCGTTGGGCGCTCGGTTCGGCGCTCGACTGCGCTGCGTTGAACCCGGCGCAGTCGATGGACCTGGGCATCCTCGAACACGGCGGCGCACCTCTCGAGCAGATCCTCGTCCTTCGTGAAAAACACGAGCTGCGTTCCGTGCTCGTACTGCAGATGCTGCAAGAGGCGCAGCGCGCCCTCGGTGCGCTCCTCGTCGAGACTCTCGAACGGCTCGTCGAACACCAGGATGCCGTCGCCGTCGCGGGCCTTCAACGCTAAGGCGAGCCGCGCGGCGAGCATAAAGGCGTCGCGGGTGCCCTGCGAAAGCTGCTGCGGCGTACGCGCGGTGCCGGATGCGTCGGCCAACTGCGCACCGTCGAGCGCCAGCCTCGCGAAACTGAGCTCTCGACGGTCACCGGTAATCGAGCTGAGTTGAGCCGTGATCTCGCGCGCAAGGTCTTCGAGAACGTGATCGGACTCGGCGGCGATCTCGGCAAAGATCTCGGCCGCAACGCCGGCAGCCTCGCGTCTATGGTTGAGGCTTGTACTCTCGCGCTCGAGATCGGCTATCCTCGTTTCGAGCGCCAATAACTGCTCCGGTATATCCCCGAGCGACCCGCGCACATTACCGCGCAGCTCGGCCACCTCGGCGGCGAGCCTGTCGCGCGAGCTCTGTAGATTCTCTATCTCCTGAGCCAGTCGTGCGCGTCGCGTCTCGGCTCGCTTGATCTTCTCGTGCTCATCCGGGGTGGCGTCATGCTCGCTCGCCTGTTCAAGCACCCGGTTTAGCTCGGCCCGAAGGGCCGCGCGACCGGTTGCGCCGTAGCGCTCGGCTGTCTGCTTGAGCTCCTCCACGAGTTCGTCACGCCGGCGTTTCTTGGCCTCGTACTCGGCGCGCGCGTTGTGGTACTCCCCGACTGAGCCCACGCCGAACGCTTCGAGAAACGCGCGCAGGCTGCGCTCGGCCTGCGCGGTCTCGTCCTGTGCGCTCCGCTCGGCGGCCTGGGCCTCGCGCTGTTTGCGGTCGTGATCCTCGAGTTCGAGGCGTCGACGCTCCAGCTCATCCTGGGCGGCGGAGGTTCGCGACTCAATAGCGCTCAATGCGCTGATAACGCCCTCGTAACTTTCGGCGGCCAAGGCTTCGCCGGTTTCGCGTTGCCACTCGTCGCGAGCTCGCTTCACCGCGTTCTCCACCGGGGCGTAGTCGTACTCAAGGCTGCGCGAGAACCCGAGCGTTACCGCCAGAACTACCGCAAGCGCGGCAACTGCAGCCGCGGCTACCACGCCTTCCGGTACTCCAAACAGCACCGCCGGTGCCGCGGCTGCGGCGAGTAGCCCGGCGGCCGCCGCAAGAACCAACGGACGCGGGCGGCGGCTGGTACGCGCAACCGGCTCGACACGGTTCTGCTCCAGACTGCGGCGCAGGCTCTTCGCCGCCTCACCCAGACGCCCCGCGGCGGCCGCGCCCCGTTCGGCTTCGCGATGCGCGCGCAGCGCGGTTTCGCGCTCCTGCTCAGCGTGCTCGCGAGTTGTGGTGCTGCGACTCAGTCGTTCGCGCGCCGCCTCGAGCGCTCGCTCGAGACGCGAGAGCTCTTCAGCGCGCGGATCGCCGAACGCTTTGCGGTGCTCGAGCTCGCGCTCTAGCTGCTCGAGCGCCTCTATCTTCGCGAGTAGACCGCGCGCGCGTTCGCGCTCGCTTGCCCCCGACTGTCCGGCGAGGTACCGTTCAATACGAGCGTGTTCCCCGCGAAGCTCATCCAGCCGACGCTCTGTGGACTCGAGCTCTCGAGTTCGTTCCTGTAGGTCGTGCTCCTGCCGCAGGATATCGCTCCGGCGCGCCGCGAGACGGTCACGGTTCTGCTCGAGCTCCTCGAGCTGCGTCTGCAGCTCCTTTAAGCGCTTCATGTGCGCGTAGGTCTTTTTGTCGGACGACTCCTTTTGGAGCTCGGTCGCGAGTGCGCTCGGATCGATGCCGCCCGAGAACAACCGCGCTTTCACCGCCTGCATCCAGTCGGCGTTCTCGGAGATGTTGAGCGTGACCGCGCCGGAGTCGATCGCGAGCAACTCGGTGAACTCCTCAACCGCGATCGCGCCGTTGTACTCGGCGGGCTCAACGCTGCTTTTGCGCTGCTTTCCGTAACGCGACTGCAGCGACCGAGCCTGAGCGGTGGTACCGTGGGGCCTACAGAGGCTGTCGAGAAGCGCGTGGAATACCGTGGTCTTGCCGCTTTCGTTCGGTCCCACGAAGATCGTGACCGGGGCAAGCTCGAAGCTGCGATCGCGGTACAGTCCGAACCGTTCGAGGTTGATCCGCTGAATCATCGCCGGTCCTCCACGCGTTGCTTGATCTTGCCGAGCGCGATGCGCCGCGCCTCGAGCAGAATCCGGAGTTCTTCGTCGGAACTCGCGCGTTGGAGGCGCTCGTGCCAGTGATCGAGAAAGCGTCTCGCAAGCGGTAGCGACCCAACACCGCTCAGCGGCTCGAGCTGCTCGGTATCGATCTCGAGCCGGCGGACGCGCGACTCGAGCCGCCGGCGCAGCGCCTTAGTTATGCGCGCGCTCTCGGCCTGCGACTCTACAAGCCCGGTTAGCGATATATCCAGATAATCGGCCGGACCGAAGCGCGACAGGTCTATCTCGTCGATTGCGCGGTCGGGGTGTATGCCGACCGGCAGTTCGATCTCGTGATAGCGGCCGGCCGCTTCCAGGGTAATGGCCTCACGTGGGCGGATCTCGCCGCCGGTTAGCTCAAGAAGCTGTACCGTGCGAGGTCCGGTCTCCCCGCGCCGCCAAACCCGTGCCGAGCCGGGGTAGCAGGCGTAGCAGCCGTCGAGTTGCTCCGCGCGCGCGGTGTGGATATGGCCGAGTGCGGCGTACGAGGCGCCGCAGCGGCGGAATAGGTCGGCGTCGATCGCGGCGGTCTCATCCTCGCTTTCGTCGAGCCCCGAGAACCACATCCCGGAGAGCGTACCGTGCATCAGCGCGATACGCGGCGCGCCGTCGGGCGGCGGAAACTCCCACGAGACATACTGCGCGTACTCGGTCTGAAACGGTACCGCGATGATCTCGAGCCCGAGTTCGGGTCGTGAGCCGCAGCTGAACGGAGCTGTGTCGAGCCAGGTGACGCATCCGAGGCTGCGGCCGTCGACCGCGGCTCCGTCGCTGCGAAGCGCTTCGTGGTTACCGGGAATCGCGATGACCTCGCACCCGTCCGGCAGTTTTGCGCAGCGCCTCGCTACCTCCGGCGCAAGAGCAACGGCATCGGGGTAGCTATCGAAGAAATCGCCCGCGATCAAGAGCAGACGAGCGTCGGTGCGACGGCAGAGCTCAAGCAGTTCGTCGAACACCGCGAGAGAGTACTCCTGCTCGGAACGCGAAAGGTGCAGGTCGGCAAGATGGATAATGCTGCTCATATCTTGAACGGCCTCACTATACGCGAGTTTTCCGAGCAAAGCAAGGATTGCCGCGGCCGTCGCAATCGCCGCGGCCGACCGGGGTCGGCACAGACCGATCGGCTCGTTCTTCGTGCGTGTGTCGACGAGTGGGCGAACATCTGGTATGCTGAAGCGTAGTATGGAGCACAGCAACGTCCCCTCGCCGTCACGAGCCGAGAGTATCGACGCTACGCGCTCCGAGCCTGAGCCCGAGCCCTCCGCCGCGAACGCCGAACTTGCCGAGCGTATCAAAGAGCTCAACTGCATGCACCGCGTTAGCGAGGTACTCGCCTCCAACGAGCTCTCCCGCAGCGAAGTCCTCGCCAAGATTACTGAGATTATCCCAAGCGGGTTTCGGTCGCCCGAGGGTACCGCTGCACGGATTAGGATCGGGGACAAGCAGTATCCCCGCGATGCTGTGCGCGTTACCGAGCACGTCTTGTCGGCCGAGCTGAAGACATCGGCGGGAGAGATGGGTTCGATCGAGGTGTATCTCGAGCGCGCCGAGTCTGTCGAAGTAGATCACAACAGACCGGCTGCGGTCGGGTCCGCGGCACCGTACGGGTTTCTCGAGCAGGAACATGCGCTGCTCGCAACGGTCGCGAAGCAACTCAGCGCCTATCTTGAACGCAGTCATGTGCGGGAACGGCTGGAGACAAGCGAGAGTCGTTTTCGAGAAGCCTTGGAGGCCTCGGGCGCGTACGTCTGGGAGACCGATGCCGACGGGATCTATACCTATCTTTCTTCGAGCGTGCTGCAGGTGCTCGGTCGCGAACCGGAATCCATGATCGGTACAAGCCCGTTCGATTATGCGCCGGAGCAGGAGGCCGAGCAGGTACGCTCGTCTCTATCGTCGGCCGGCGGGTTCGTGCCGCGGTTCGGCCAACTGGAAAGCACCGCGATTCATGCCTCAGGACGCGCGGTACGACAGTTGATCAGTGGAGTGGCGCTGCAGGACAGCGACGGCGCGTTTCGAGGGTATCGCGGCGTGGCGGTTGAGATCACTCGGCAAAAGGAACTCGAAGACGAACTGCGGGCCGCAACCGAGGCAAAGAGCAGGTTCCTGGCGAACATGAGCCACGAGATCAGGACACCTCTCAACGGAGTAATCGGACTACAGCAGTTGCTGCTCGCGACCGAGTTGAGCGCCGAGCAGCGCGAGTATCTCAAGCTTGCCGAGCGAAGCGCAGGAACTCTACTGAGTTTGATCAGCGACCTACTCGATTTCTCGCGTATCGAGTCCGGTAGACTTGATCTCGAACACACGCGCTTCGATATTCTCGAGGTGATTGAGACCGCGGTGAGTATCACCTCGCCGACGGCGCACGAATACGGCAACGTAGTGCTGGTAGACCTCGGGGACGAGCTGCGTCGCTTCTTGGTAGGCGACGGTGCACGACTGCAGCAAGTGCTCGTCAACCTTCTATCGAACGCTGCGAAGTTCACCGAGGACGGCGTGATTCGGCTCGAGATCTTTGCCGATCCGCCTTTAGACGGCACGCAACGCATCGAGTGTGTCGTTACCGACTCCGGCGTCGGTATACCGAGGAGCGATCTCGAACGCGTGTTTTCGGTGTTCGAACAGGCCGACGGCTCTTTGACGAGAAAGCGCGAAGGAGCCGGACTGGGCCTTGCGATCGTGAAGCGCATCGTCGACGCGATGGGCGGGCAGATAACGGTAGAGAGCGATACAGGCCGCGGCTCACGGTTCCGCGTTGTGTTGCA
>PUOW01000454.1 GCA_003552185.1 Spirochaetaceae bacterium | reverse complement strand
TATCTCGTCGGCGAGGTGCTCCGGCGCGCCGGGTACAGTGTGAGCGTAACCTCGGTCTCGAACCCGGTTATGTGGGCTGCGGTCGCGGCCGGTGAGGCCGATGCGCATCTCTCGGCTTGGATGCCGGATACGCACCGCAACGAGTGGGAAGAGCACCGCGAACACGTGATCGACCTCGGACCGAACTACACCGAAGCAACCTTAGGACTGGTGGTGCCGGCATACATAGAGGATGTTCGCAGCATCGATGATCTCGTCGCGAATGCTGAGCGCTTTGAGAACGTCATCATCGGCATCGATCCCGGAGCGGGAATGATGCAGCAAACCGCGGCCGCGATTGAGCAGAACCTCGGCGGCTTGGGGGCGTTTGAGCTGGTTGAGGGTAGCGACTCAACCATGGTCGCGACGCTCGGCGAAGCGATTGCGCGTGAAGCCGAGGTAGTGGTAACCGGCTGGGACCCGCACGTGAAGTTCGCGCGGCACGACCTACGAATCCTCGACGACCCGTACGGGATTTACGGCGAGTCGGAAACCATCAACACCATCGTTCGCACCGGGCTTGAGCAGGATCACCCCGAGGTGTTTCGGCTGCTGCGTGAGATGGACTGGGAGACGCTCGAGGAAGCGGTGCGTGAGGTGATGATCCGCTCGCGGGAGGGTGTCCAAGCCTTGCAGGCCGCGCGCAAGGTTGCAGACGAGCAGCGCGACCGGATCGAGACCGCGGTGCCGGACGGATTTTTCCCATAAGTTTTTCCGGAAAACGAGCAGAAATACCCGATTTTGGGATGCAAAACATCGCCGGACTCGGTTATAGTCTTACCTTCGGAGGGCATAATTATACGGCTGAAGGAGGCGAGACTGGCATGTTGAAGTTCTTTAAGCTCGAGGAGCACGGCACAAATCCACGCACCGAGGCTATTGCGGGTGTCACCACGTTCATGACGATGGCGTATATCATCTTCGTGAACCCCGATATCCTGAGCGCCGCGGGTATGGATCAGGGCGCCGTGATGACGGCGACGATTATCACAGCCGGATTGTCGACGATCATCATGGGGCTACTTACCAACTACCCGTTCGCCATGGCGAGCGGTATGGGGCTCAACGCGTTCTTTGCGTTTGTGGTCGCATCGCAGTACGGCTGGCAGGCGGCGCTCGGGGCGGTGTTCGTCTCGGGGGTGGTATTTGCAATTCTCGCGGTGAGCGGCGGTATTGAGTTCATCGATGCGGCGGTTCCCACGAGTCTGAAGCGCGCGGTGGCGGCCGGTATCGGGCTGTTCATTGCGTTCATCGGTCTGCAAAACGGCGGCATCATCGTCGCGTACGAGGCGACACAGGTTACACTCGGCGATCTCACCGAGCCCGGGCCGCTTCTGGCGCTCATCGGTATCGCGATTACCGCGGTCTTGATGGCGCGCAAGGTGAAAGGCGCAATCTTGCTCGGCATCTTGCTTACCACGCTGGTGAGCTTCATCATGGGTATCCAGAGCTTCCCGACGAGCCTCGGCCAGATCTTCGGCCGGCCTGCGGGGTTGGGCCCAATCCTGTTTGAGCTCGATCTCTCGCTTTCCACCGGTGCGTTCGCGATTCCGTTCTTCGTGATCTTCTCGTTTGTGTTCGTCGATGTGTTCGACACAATGGGCACCTTGCTCGGCACCGGCGCGCGGGCGGGCTTCCTCGACGAGCGAGGACGCCTCCCGAAGGTCAAGAACGCCATGCTCGCCGACTCAATCGGAACGGTCGGCGGGGCGCTGCTCGGTACCAGTACCGTGACTACCTACGTCGAAAGCACCGCCGGTATCTCGGAGGGCGGCCGTACCGGGCTCACCTCAATCGTAACCGGTCTGTTGTTTTTCCTGACGCTGTTCCTGGCCCCGATGGCGGGTCTGGTGCCGCCCGAGGCAACCGCTTCGGCGTTGGTGATCGTCGGGGTGTTGATGGTGGGCGCGGTTACGAAGATCGATTTCGAGGACTTCACCGAGGCGTTTCCGGCGTTTCTTACGATCATCTTCATGCCGCTCGCGTACAGCATCGCCGACGGCATTGCGTTCGGTTTTATCGCGTACCCGGTCGCGAAGGTGGCCGCGGGCCGCGCGAAAGAGGTGCACTGGTTGGTGTACGTGCTCGCGCTTATCTCGCTGCTGCACTTTTTCTACCCGGGAGGCTGATCCCGCCCGGAACTACAAACGGCCGGCTCGCCGCGTTGTCGCGCGGTGAGCCGGCCTTTTTTGGTGCAACAGCCGTCGGCCGGGCCGGCGCTACACCGGATGATCGGCGTGAAAGCGGCGCAGGCGCTCGGCGAGCACCGGCTCCTGGTCGAGGCTGAACTGGCTCACGCAGGCGCGGAGGCCCTCGGTGTGTTCGCTCCCGGTGGTCTCGAGCCCGATAGCGCTTACCCCGTAATAGAGCAGCTCCTCGGCGAGCTCGTCGCCGGTCATTCCCGGATACGACAGCGTAAAGTAGAACCCGTCGCCGATCGGGGTGTCGAGGTCGGTGTCGTATACGATCTGAAAGCCGTTCTCGACGAAGTGTCGCTTCATGATCGAGGCGCGTTTCTCGTACTCACGAACGCCCTCAACAAAGTTGTACTCGCCGTCGTTCGCGGCCTTGAGCATCGCCGCAACCGCGTACTGTGCCGAGTGACTCGCTCCGGCGGTGAGCGTATAGAGTGCGCCGTAGATCAAGGCGTGGCCGAACTTGTCGGTGGTGTAGTACCGCAACAGGTCGTCGTAGCGGCGATTGAACAGCCGGTCGGAGATCAGCATCACCCCGAGCCGCTCGCCCGCGTAGCTGAACACCTTTGAGGTGGAGAGCAGCAGAATGTAGTTGTCCGTGTAGTGCGCCACCGAGGGTTGATACGGCGGCTCTCCGGGTTTGGAGTAGTCGCGGCGAAAATCCATGCCGAAATACGCGAGGTCCTCGATCACGGTGACGTCGTACTCCTGCGAGAGTTCGCCGATGGTGCGGAGCTCGTCCTCGGTTAGGCAGACCCAGGTGGGGTTGTTGGGGTTAGAGTAGAGGATTGAGGAGACCTGCCCGGTTTTGAGGTACGACTCGAGCTTATCTCGCAGTTTTGGGCCGCGGTAGTCGTAGACGTCGAAGGTTTCGTACTCGTGCCCGAGCGCCTTGCACTGCAGTTTCTGAACCGGAAAGCCCGGATCGATGAACAGCGTGCCTTTTCGATCGTGGTTGTTTCGATTCGCCACCATGAACGCCACGAAACCGCCTTGCATCGCGCCGACGGTCGGGACGCATCCGGAGGGGTCGAGGTCTATGTTGAGGAAGAGTTTCGCGAAGCGCGAAGCCTCGCGCTTGAGCGCGGGCAAGCCGTCGATCATGCCGTACTTTGACGCGACCGTCCCGCTTCGCAGGGCCTCGATCTGCGCCTCGATCCCGACCTGCGGCGACGGCAAGCCCGGGACGCCCATCTCCATCTTGATGTAGCGCTCGCCGGTTTCTTGCTCTATCTCGTGGACGAGTCGTACGAGCTCCCGGATCCCGGCGGTGCCCATCTTCGTGAGACCGCTTTCCTCGATCTTTCGTTTAACCACCTCGGCGTCGATCGGTGTGTTTGGTTTTGTGCCGGCCATGCTGTCCTCCTTCGCTCAGCCTATCGTTCCGCTCAGCCTGCCGCCGAGCTGCGCTCGATTCGAATTCGCGCGTCTACCGCGGTTATCTGCCGGCGGTTTGCGAGCAAGGGGTTGAGATCGAGCTCGGCGATCTCGGGCACCGCTTCCACCAAGGCCGAAAGCCGTACCACAATCTCGGCAAACCGTTTCTCGTCGATGCCGGCGCTCCCGCGTGTACCCTGAATGAGCGGATAGCCCTGCAGCGAGCGAATCGCTTTGAGTGCTTCGGCCTCGGTTACCGGCGCGAGCAGTGTCTTGACGTCGTGGAACACCTCCACGAAGATGCCGCCGAGTCCGCAGACGATCATGTGGCCGAACGAGGGCTCCCGCATTACGCCCGCGAACAGCTCGAGGCCCTCGAGCATCGGCTGTATCAGCACGCCCTCGGCGCCCTCGATCTGCATCAAGCGATCGAACTCCGCGGAGACGCGGCCGGTATCGGCGACACCGGTGACCACGCCGCCGAGGTCCGATTTGTGAATAGGCCCCACCACCTTCATCACGACCGGAAACCCGAGGTCCTGCGCGGCCGCGACGGCGTCCGCGCGGTTGGTGACGGTACGCTCCGGGGCGCGTGGTATGCCGGCGGCGTCGAGCAGCGCGCCGGTGGTTTCAGGCGTGCTGTACCCGTCGGCGACCGCGGCAAGCGCGGTGCGAGCGGCGTCGCGGTCGATGCCGGGCTCCTCGCTGCCGGCGGCCGCCTCGACAACGCCGGCAGCGCCGCTTGCGTCGGCAGCTTCGCGCGTCTCGGCCGAGCGCCGCTCGGCGTGATACACGTGCGCGAGCGCCCGCGCGAGCGTGACCTCGTCGGGGAAGTTGATGCCGCCGGCGCGCAAGAATCCCTCGATCTCGCTCTTGGCGTTGATTACCGAAGGCAACACGGGGTAGATCGGCTTCGTACAGGAGCGCATCTTCTCGCGAAGCACCTCGTACACTTCTTCAACGCCAAACAGACCGGGGCTTCCAAAGATCACGATCATCGCGTCTATGGTGGGGAAGCGCGCCTCGCAGTACTCGATGATGGTGCCGAGTTGCTCGGCGGTGCCGGTTGCGAGAAAATCTATCGGGTTTGCGGTGGAGCTCCCGGGGTAGAGCGCTTCGCGAAGCTCCTCGGCGGCCGCGGCACACTCGCTCTCGGGCGTGGTGAGCGACGGCACCTCGAGGCCTGCGTGGCTCAGCGCGTCGGTCAGCATCACCGCCGGGCCGCCGGCGTGGGTGATTACCGCGAGACGCGGGCCGGGGAGACGCGGGTGCCGCATCACCGCCGCGACGCCGGCGAGCTCCTCGCGGCTGTAACAACGTACGATGCCCGCCTTTTCAAACAGCGCGTCTACCGCGGCGTCCGAGCCGGCGAGGGCACCGGTGTGCGAGCTCGCGGCGCGGCTGCCGGCGGCCGACGAGCCCGCCTTGATCGCGGCGATTCGGCAGCCCTTCTCGATGAGCGAGCGCGCGTGCCGCAGGAGTTTCTGCGGTTTACTGACGCTCTCGATATAGAGCAGCTTCACGCGCGAGCTCTCGGCGGGGTCGAAGGTTTCGTCTAGATGCTCGAGCGCCTCCTCGACGCCGATCTGGGCGCTGTTGCCGACCGAGAACACCTGAGAGAACGTGAGCCCGTTCGGGATGCCGGCCTCCATAATGAACACCGCGGTGGCGCCCGAGCCCGAGATAAAGTCGCAGCCCTCCGGCTCAAGCGTCGGGATCGGGGTGGTGAACACGCCGTTGTAATGCGGCGTGAGCACACCGATACAGTTCGGCCCGATGAGCCCGCCGTCGTGCGCCGAGACGATCTCCACGATCTCGCGCTCGAGCGCGGCCCCCTCCTCGCTCTCTTCGCTGAACCCTGCCGAGAGTATGATGAAGCCGCGCGTGCCTTTGCGCTCCGCGAGGATGCGCACCGTCTCGGGGCAGAGCTTGGCCGGGATCGCGAGAATCGCGAGCTCCACCGAAGGCAGCGCCTCGACCGAGGCGTAGGCCTCGAGCCCCTGTACCGTGCGTTCTTTGGGGTTAACCGGGTAGAGCGGGCCCGCGAACGCGCCCGCCTGCAGGTTGGCAAGAACCTTCCCTCCCGGTTTCCGGGTGTTACCGCTTGCGCCGACCACCGCGATAGAGGCCGGCCGAATCAATTCCGGGACAATCATCGCAGCTCCTACCGGTGCGCGGCGGTGCGCGCGTGCTCCGCAAACGCCCGCCCGGCCTGCAACGTCGCGAGGTTACGTTCCACCACCTCGTCGCCTTTGCGGCCGAAGATATAGCGGATGCCGTTTTGCAGCTTCTCGAACTCGAGCGAGATAAAGACCGAGGCGGCCCCGACCATCACCATGTTCATGCCGCGCGAGTTGCTATGCTCCTTCGCGATTGCGTCGGCATCGATCGCGACGTGGTTCGGGATGCGTTTCACCTCCTCGAGCACGCGCTCGAGCTCGGGGTAGTTATCGATGTTTCGAAACGGCGTGGTGTTGGTAACGAGCCAGCCCTCGGGCGAGAGAAACGGCAGATACCGCAAGCTCTCCATCGGCTCCACCGAGAGAATCATATCGGCCGCGCCGGCCGGGATGAGATCGCTATAGATCGACTTGTCCGAGATACGCAGGTGCGACTGCACCTCGCCGCCGCGTTGGCTCATGCCGTGCACCTCGGCCTGCTTGAGCTGCAAACCCGACTCAACCGCGGCGTAGCCGAGCACCGTCGCGATCGAGAGGATGCCTTGTCCGCCGACACCTGCAAGGATGATATCTAGTCGCATCGCTTACGCTCCTTGTTTTGCGAGTTTTGCGCGCCGCGCCTGGGTTTGAATGCACTCGCGTTGCGGGATGATGACCGATACGCCCTCGTACTCGATCTCTTCCTTGATAATCTGCACGAACTCGTCGTGAGTCTTGCGGGTGGGGCGTAGGGTGCGAATGTGATCGGGATCTACGCCGAGCCCGGCGCAAATCTGCTCGAGCCTGCCGTAGGCGTGGCTGTACTGGCCGCCGGTCATCGCGGTGGTGGAGTTGTCGAGGATGCAGACGATCATGTTGGTGTTGTCTATCACCGCGTCGAGCAGCGCGGTCATGCCGCTGTGCGTGAAGGTGGAGTCGCCGATGATCGCGGCGGCAGGGGTGAGGCCGGCGTCGGCCGCGCCTTTGGCCATCGTGATCGAGGCGCCCATATCGACGCAGCTGTTGATCGCGTTGTACGGCGGCAGCGCGCCGAGCGTGTAGCAGCCGATATCGGAGAACACCCGCCCGTCGCCGTACACGTCGCGAATCGCGGCGTTGATTGCGTTCATCGAGTCTATGTGGCTACACCCGGCGCAGAGAGCGGGCGGACGCGGTACAATGCCTTCCGGTACGCTGCCGCCGGGCTGCGCCTCGAACCCGAGCGCGGCGCGCACGATTGCCGGGTTGAGCTCGCCGTCGCGCGGCAGCTCGCCGCTCATGCGGCCGCGCACCGTGGCACCGCGGTTGAGCAGGCCGCGTAGTTGCTCCTCCACCACCGGCATGCCGTCCTCAACCACCAACACCGCGTCACACTCATCGACGAGGCGCTGCACGAGTGCGCGCGGAATCGGGTACTGCGAAAGCTTCAGCAACGGGTGCGGGCAGCCTTCGTCTTGGTAGTTTTCCATCACGTAGTTATAGGCAAGGCCGCACGCGATGATGCCGAGACGCTTGTCCGAACCTTCGAAGTAGCGGTTGAAGCGCGACTCGGCGGCTTCTTGCTCGAACGCGTCCTGGCGGCCGAGAAGCGTCTTGTAGCGTTTCCGCGCGATTGCCGGAAGCAGCACGAACTGGCGTTTGTCTTCCGGCAGGGTAATCTCGTGCTGCCCCTGCGGCGTGCTGCGCGCCACCCCGGCGCGGCTGTGCGCGATACGCGTGGTGAGGCGCAAAAGTACCGGCGTGTCGTAGCGCTCCGAGAGTTCGAAGCCCTCGAAGCACATCTCATAGGCTTCCTGCTGGTTGCTCGGCTCCAGGATCGGAACCATCGCGAACTTGCCGAAGAAGCGACTGTCTTGCTCGTTTTGCGAGCTGTGCATGCTCGGGTCGTCGGCAACCGTAACGATGAGTCCGCCGTTGGCGCCGGTGAGCCCGGCGTTAATGAAGGCGTCGGCCGCGACGTTGAGCCCAACGTGCTTCATCATCGCCATCGCCCGCTTGCCGGCGTAGCTCATCCCTATTGCGGCCTCGAGCGCGGTTTTTTCGTTGGCCGACCAGGTGCGGTGCACATTGCCGTCGGCGGCTTGGCGCGAGGTCTGCGCGTATTCCATGATCTCGGTCGAGGGCGTGCCGGGGTATGCGTAGAAGCCGGATATTCCGGCGTCGAGCGCACCTTGGGCCACCGCTTCGTCTCCGAGCAGTAGTACCGTGTCGTTTTTCAAGGCGTATCTCCTCCGTGATTCGTGTCCGTGGACCCCCATTGTAACATTGCTATCGCTCCAAGACGATCGAATTTCATCGATGCAGGTCAATTGAATACTCGCTGCAAGCCGCCTCCGAAGAAATGCGCCGGCATCGGTTGGTTTGGCGAGTTTGGAGCGCGCGCGGGTTGATGCGATCGGACGCGTTGCATTATTATGCACGCCAAGCTAAAAATCATACGCGCCGAGCGCTAAAGCGCGGAGCGTGGAGGGCGCGCTCCTGCTGTAGACCGGCAGGTACGGGGCCGCTTAAACCAAAGGAGGGAAGGTATGATGATGCGAAGGATGGCTATGGTTGCCGCGACAGCAGCTTTAGCGGTGGGGATGCTTGCGGTGCCGCCGGCGCTTCAGGCGGGCGGCGAGGCCGAGACCGACGAACTCTCGTTGGAGCTCGCCGACACCAGCGCTCCCGGGCATGTGCTGGTACGCGCGGGGGATCGCTTTAAGGACGAGGTCGAGGAGCTCAGCGGAGGCGAGATCGAGATTGTGCGTTATAGTCACGGCGAACTCTACGACGCGCGTGGGTTGATTGAGGCGGTTGAGATCGGTTCGGTCGCGATGGGAATACAGCATATGGCGTTTGTGGGCGGTCATTCGCCGGCGTTGGAGTTCATCAGTGCGGTGGGCGCCCAAGGGATTTGGGATGATGTTGACCACTATCACCGCTTTATCGATCAGCCCGAGGTGCGCGAGATCGCGGCTTCCGAGTTTGAGGCTAACCTCAACCAGAAGCTGCTCGCGATGTGGGACTACGGCGCGGGCATATACGCGGCGCGCAGCGAGGAGCACTTCGTGCAGGATATCGAGGATTTCGCCGGGGCGCGCATGCGCACCGCCGGAACCGCTATGGCGGAGCTCTACACCAACCTCGGAGTGAGCCCGGCCGACCTCGATATCGGCGAGGTGTACATGGCACTCGAGCGCGGGACTATTGATTCCTTCAGCACCGGGCCGTCGCGCGTGTATCTCGACGGAATGTACGAGGTGGCGCCGTACTTAACGCAGGACAGGACTCTGCCTCGCCTGATTTTCTGGGTCACGATGAACCTCGACACCTGGAACAGCCTCTCGCCCGAGCATCAAGACATCATCCAGGAGGTCGCAACCGGGCTCGAGAGCTTTACGCGTGAAGAAGCGACCGCCGATATCGAAGGCTTTCATGCGAACCTCGAGGAGGTCGCCGAGGTGTACTACTTCACCGATGAGCAGCTTGCCGAGGTTCGGGAGATCGCTCAGCCCGTGCTCAAGGATCTGTTTACCGATCGCATCGGTGAGGAGACGACCGAGCGCCTGTTCGACCTCATGGAGCAAGCCCGCTAGGCGAATCACTCGGTGTAAGCCGTTCCGGTGTTACCGTGCACGCGGCGCAGCGCCTCGGCGCCGGTGAGCGGGGCCCGGAACGGCTCAGCTACCAAACACCACGCTACCGAACACCACGCCGTCACCGGCCGGAGACCCGGAAGGAGAGCTATCAACGTGAAAACCGGCAGCCAATTCCCGCGAGCATCAGCCGCGGCGCGCGGCATCGACCGCCTCATCACCGCGATCGGCGAGCTCGCCGGCTTCGCACTGTTTGCGGTCGGCGGCATCATGCTGTACGAAACGATCATGCGGCGCGTCTTCTCGTCGCCCACGGTCTGGGCGTATACCGTTTCGCTGTTTATCTTGATGTGGTTCACGCTGCTCGCGGTGCCGCTGGCCTCCAAGACCGGCAGGCATATCTGTGCCGATTTCTTAGTCTCGTTCTTTCCTCGCGGGGTGCAGCTCTGGATGCGGGTGTTCGGAACCGTGCTGGCGCTTGTTTTCGTCTCGGTGCTCGGGTTTTACGGTACGCGCATGATGCTCGATGCGCACCGCATCGGCCGCACCAGCATCGAGCTGCTGCGTTACCCGGTCTGGATTCTCTTTATTGCGTTTCCGGTGACCTGGTTCTTACACCTGCTGCAGCTTCCGCGCAACATAGCCTCCGACCTCAAAACCTTGTGGAGTACGTGCGGTGAGGGCAAAGATCGCCGTAAGAGCATCATAATCCTTGGGGTGTTTGTGCTGCTGTTTCTGGGATCGCTCTACCTGCTTGCGGTGAACCCAATGATCGGGATTCTGGTGTTGGTGTTGCTGCTGATCTTTGCCGGTATCCCGGTGGCGTTCTCGCTGGGGTTCAGCGGGCTCGCGGCGTTCTTTCTGGTGTACGGCGGAATGCGGAGCCTGCGCGTGGTGCCGCTGGTGGCCGAGGAGGTGCTCCACAACTACGTGTTGCTCGCGATTCCGCTGTTCATCATGGGTGGGATGATCCTCTACAAGTCGGGCGTAGGCGAGGCGATCTACGACTTTGCGGCGAACTGGCTCGGCTGGCTGCCCGGCGGGCTTGCGGTTGGTACCATCGGCGCCGGCGCGATCATGTCGGCGATGGTGGGCGTTACCTCGGCGGTCGCCGCCGCGGTGGGGATGGTCGCGATTCCGTCGCTGCGCGAACGCGGATACCCGAAAACGCTCGCGTACGGCAGCGTCGGCGGCGGCGCGATCGGCATTCTGTTCCCCCCGAGTGCCGCGCTCATTCTCTACGGCTTTCTGACCAATACCTCGGTCGGACGGCTGTTCGCGGCCGCGCTGATCCCGGCCTTGTTGGTGGTGCTGATGTTCGGGGTGTTTGTGGTGATCTACAGCATGATCTACCTCTCGAGTAAGCGCGAGCCGGTGGCCTGGAACGTGCGGATGCGCAGCCTCGGCAATGTGCTGCCGGGTCTTTCAGCTCCGGTTCTGGTGCTCGGCGGCATCTACGGCGGCTGGTTTACCCCCACCGAGGCCGCCGGTGTACTCGTAATCTTGAGCCTCGCGATTGGGTTCTTCTACCGCGGAATCAACTGGAAGAACTTCCGCGGGATCATTCACGAAAGTGCGATAACGTCCTCGGTTATTCTGATGATTATTCTCGGCGGGAAGGTGCTAGGGCAGTTCATCAGCCATCAGCGCATTCCGCGCATCGCCACCGAGTGGCTGCTCGGCGCCGATATCTCGATCACCCTCGTGATCGCGGGGCTGTTCGTGCTCTACATCGTGCTCGGTCTGTTTTTGGACGGCGTCACGATCACGCTGTTGACGGTGCCGGTGATCTACCCAATGCTACCGGAGCTCGGGCTCAACGTGATTGTGTTTGGCGTGTTGCTGATGGTGTTGATCGAGATGGCGCATATCACGCCGCCGGTAGGGCTCAATCTGTTCATGGTGAAGTCGGTGGCAAACGACACGCTCTGGACCATCTCGAAAGGCCACGTGCCGTTTGCGCTGATTCTCCTGCTCGCGGCGGTGCTGCTGTACCTATTTCCGCAGCTCGCGCTCTGGCTGCCGATGGCGCTCGCGGGCTGAGCCGGCTTGCGGCGCCATCTACGCCTCGGCCGGTGGGCGCCCCGCCAAGATCGCGGCGAAGCGTTCGGCGTCGCGCGCGGCCTGGCCGTCGGCGTGGTTGTTGAAGGCCACAAAGAGGTGCTCGCTCTGCGCCGCGAGTTGTTCTGAAACCGAGGCGAGCTCCGCGAGTTCGTGATCGGTGTAGCTGTAGTCGTAGCGCGAGCGCGCGTCGCCGTCCCACCACATTGCCCGGTTACGACCGTGCAACCTCAAATACGCTCGGCGACCGGTCACGACCGGCTGTAGCGGCGGAAGCCCGCGCAGCTGCGGCAGGTCGGGGACAACCCATCCTACCGCGCGCCGGCGTAGCTCGGTGTAGACCGAGCTACGCGACCATTCACGGTTTCGAAACTCCACGTAGAGCGGCAGGTCGCTCCAGCGGTCGCACATCGCGGCGAGCGCGCGCCGGTTCGCGGTGGTGTAGTGGAAGCCGTAGGGAAACTGGGCGAGCACCGCCGTTATGCGCCCGGCCGCCACCGCGGGCGCCACCGCTTTGTGGTACGCCGCGAGCGCCTCGGCGGCCGGTTCCCCACCGGTATGCGTGATGCTGCGGTGCGCCTTGATCGCAAAGCGGAACTCCGGCGGCGTGCGGTCGAGCATCGACTGCAGCGTCGGCGCCTCCGGCATGCGATAGTACGAAAAATTGAGCTCCACAAAGGTGAAACGGCGGGCGTAGTGTTCGAGGAAGCGCTCGGGGGGCGTGCCGGGCGGGTACACCGGCCCCACCCAGTCGCGATACGAGTAGCCCGATGTTCCGATTGTGATTCGCTCGGTCATGGGGCTATGGTAGCACGCGGGCGCGCGAAATCAGCCTGCATCGTGGCCCTTTCCCGCGGGCCTGGGGCAGCCGAGGTTTAGAGCGTTGGTTGTGACGTGTTCTGCAAGGGCCGATCAGCGGCGATTAGCTCAGGTATACGCTCGGCGGAGACCGGTTTGTGCAGATGGTAGCCTTGAAAAGCGAAACACCCCTTGTCAAGGAAGAACTCGTGTTGCTGCGGCGTTTCTACGCCCTCCGCGATGATTCGCATGCCGAGCGAGTGACCAAGATCGATAATTGCTCGTACCACCTTCTCGTTGTTCAGCGAAAACAAGTTGCTAACGAATGAAAGATCGATCTTTAGGATATCGGCGGGGAGCCGCGTGAGGTAGCTGAGGGAAGAGTAGCCGGTGCCGAAATCATCGATCGCTACCGAAAGCCCGGGGTAGTGTTCTTTAAGGAGACGCAACGTCGCTATTGCCTGTTCCGGTGCGCTCATAAGACTGGTCTCGGTAACCTCTATGATCACACGAGACGGATCGATTTGCGACCTATTGATGACCCGCCCAATGTTTTCAGGCAGATCGTGTCGTTCGAACTGCTTCGGAGAAAGGTTCACCGAAACCAAAAGCGGGTCCCCGTCGATAGGAGGCCATCGATTGGCGTCGTGAAACGCAGTCTCGATCGCCCAGCTTCCGAGCGGCACAATCATGCCGGTTTCTTCCGCCACCGGCATGAAGCGTGACGGCGAGACCTCTCCGTGCTCCGGGCTTTCCCATCGTAGCAGAGCCTCGGCACCTATGATTGCACCGTTATTGTCGAGCAGCGGTTGATAGTTCATGCGAAACTCTTGACGTTCGAGCGAGCCACGAATGCCCTGTTCGAGCGACCATCGATCATGTACTCTCGTTTCGAGTTGCGGGTCGTAATATACAAATCGGTTCTTGCCTTCCTCTTTGGCCGAGTACATCGCCAGATCCGCCGCTTTGGTAACCGTTGTAACGGTGTCTCCGTCCTTGGGAATAACGGCGATACCGATACTCACACCGACGCTCACGCTCGTGCTGGAACCTTTGGTGCCGGTCAACGGGAACGGCTGACGTATCTCGCCGAGAATTGAGTTTGCCACCACCGCCGCACCCCGGAGGTCCTTGATGAAGCTCAACAACACGACAAACTCGTCCCCACCGAACCGATAGATACCGTCGCTTTCGCGCAGTGTTCGTCGCAAGCGGCCGGCCGCTTGTATCAATAGTTCATCGCCGGCGTCGTGCCCTATGGTGTCGTTCACTTGCTTGAATCCGTCAAGATCAAGGAACAAGAGCGCTGCATAACCGGTCTCGAAGAGCTCCGGGCTATTCAGCAGTTGCTGCATGTCGTTTTCGTAAAGGTCGCGGTTGCCGAGCCCGGTCAACTGGTCGTGATACGCGAGATGACGAAGCCGGCGCTCAGCGTTCTTGCGTTGGGTGATGTCTCGTACGATGCATGTCAGAGTTCGACCGCTGAACTCTTTTGAGTTACCGAACGATATCTCCATCGGAGCGACGCCTCGGTTCTTCTGCCTACCGAGTATCTCGATTGTGTTGCGTAGCCCGACGCGCCGGCGGTCTTGGTCGTCGATTACGAAGTACTTGCGAAACTCGGGCTCGTTTCGTTCGTACACGCTCTCGGGGAACAAGAGTGAAAACTTCTTGCCTCTAAGCTCGCTTGCTTCGAACCCGAACGTGGTCTTCACGGCTGAGTTTGCGAACACGATCTCGAAATCCTCGTTGATCCGAATGATTGCCTCGGAAACGGTTTCGGATAGCGCGTCGTAGTTGTTACGGCTCTCACGAAGTTCTTCAACGAGTCGCTTGTGTACCGAGACGTCACGCATCACTATCGCACGGGTGCCGAGTTCGCCTTCCAACGGCGCCGCGACCGCCGCCACAGAAAGGTAGCTGCCGTCGGCGCGCATCAGCCGCAAGACCGCGACGTCTTGCGGCCGGATTGGGTGGCTGCTCATAGCGGTGTCGTTGTGGTGTTTGAGCAGACTATGGAGCTGGGCCTTGTAGGCAGGCTCTAGTATGTCGTCGACCGCGCGGTCGATTAACTGATCGAGCGAAAACCCGAGCCGGTCAACAAGGCTGCGGTTCGCCGAGCGGATAACGCCGTCGCTTTCGAGGAACAGCACTAAGTCGATCGTGTTCTTGGCGCTCGTGATGAACGCTTCCGGCGACTGCAGCTCGCGATCGTTAAGTACTTGATACCCTTGCACGACCGTCTCAAGCAACATCTCAAATAGTGACTCGCCTTCAGGGCTCGGAAGACTCCGGGCGATGGGCGGAGTCGGGTTGGGCGTGCTACCGCGACGGTCGGCGAGCAGACGCGTAATCACGCCCAGGAGGCCGTGTATGCGGGTCTCGAGTTGAGCGATTCTGTGATCAATCCTGTCTATCACACGTTCGGGGCTCATGGGTGCTTTATGATTGCGTTATTGTAACATTTTGAATTGATCGATTGAATAACGGATTATACTTAGTTTTTCCAGAAGAATGGCGCACGTTTTTGAGCTGCCGTCGTGTGGATGCACGATGATTTTCTATACGCTCAAACGCGTTGCAGGCTTGAGAGCAGGGATTGAAAAGAGCCGGCGATATCTGTATATTGACAGTCTCATACGCAAACGCCCCACGTTCGTTCGATTACCAGAAGATTACCTTAGAACGCGGAGACTTATACTACGAAGAGGGAGATGTATGGCTGTTGATCTCGAAAAAATGCGAAATATCGGGATAAGCGCGCATATCGACTCGGGTAAAACTACCTTGTCGGAGCGCATCCTGTTTTACTGCCAGAAGATACACCAGATCCACGAGGTGAAGGGTAAAGACGGCGTCGGCGCGACGATGGACTCGATGGAGCTCGAGCGCGAGCGCGGTATCACGATCGCCTCGGCCGCCACCAACGTGACCTGGGGCGACCACACCATCAATATCATCGATACCCCCGGCCACGTCGACTTCACGATCGAGGTGGAGCGCGCGCTGCGCGTGCTCGACGGCGCCATCCTGGTGCTGTGCTCGGTCGGCGGCGTGCAGTCGCAGTCTATCACGGTAGACCGCCAGCTGAAGCGCTACAAGGTGCCGTTTGTGGCGTTCGTCAACAAGTGCGATCGCACCGGTGCGAACCCGGTGCGTGTGCGCGACCAGCTCGTTGAGAAGCTCGGTCACAACGCGGTGATGATGCAGATGCCGATCGGCCTCGAGGACAAGTTCGAGGGCATCATCGACCTCGTGCGCATGCGCGCCTGGTTCTACGAAGGTCCGGCCGGCGAGATTCGGCGTGAAGCCGACATCCCGGACGAGTACCTCGAGGAGGCCGAGCGGCGCCATGAAGAACTTATGGACGCGGCGAGCATGTTCTCGGACGAGCTTGCCGAGGCGTATCTCGAGGGCGAGGCCGGCGAGGAGATGATCCACGAAGCGATTCGCATCGGGACCCTGCGACGCGAGCTTGTTCCGGTCTTCATCGGGTCGGCCTATAAGAACAAAGGCGTCCAGACCCTGCTCGACGCGGTCGTGAACTATCTTCCGAACCCGAACGACGTAGAAAACGAAGCGCTCGACCTCGACAACAACGAGCGGCCGGTGAAGCTTCCGGCCGATCCGGAGGCGCCCACGGTGGCGCTCGCGTTCAAGCTCGAGGAAGGCCAGTACGGTCAGCTTACCTATGTACGCATCTATCAAGGCAGCATCAAGAAGGGGATGGAGCTCTACAATGTGCGCTCGCGCAAGCGCTTCAAGGTGGGCCGCTTGATTCGGATGCACGCCGACAAGATGAGCGACATCACCGAGGGCTTTGCGGGCGATATCGTCGCGATCTTCGGCATCGATTGCGCCTCAGGCGACACCTTCTGCAATCCGAACCTGCATTACTCGATGACCTCGATGTACGTGCCCGACCCGGTGATCTCTCTCGCGATCGCGGCTAAGGATAAGCAGTCGGAGGACAACATCGGCAAGGCGATTAACCGGTTTACCAAAGAAGACCCCACCTTCAAGAGCTACGTCGACGACGAGTCGAACCAGACCATCATCCAAGGGATGGGCGAGCTGCACCTCGATGTGTACCTCGAGCGCATGCGGCGGGAGTACCGGGCCGAGGTAGAAACCGGCATGCCTCAGGTTGCGTATCGCGAGGCGATCAGCGCCCGAGCCGAGTTCGACTACACCCACAAGAAGCAAACCGGCGGATCGGGGCAGTTCGCCCGTGTTGCCGGCTACATTGAGCCGGCCGAGGACGAGCAGTACGAGTTCATCGACCAGATCAAGGGCGGCGTTATCCCGCAGGAGTACATTCCGGCCTGCGACAAAGGCTTCCGGGCGTCGCTTAAAGAAGGCCGCTTGATCGGGTTTCCGATCATCGGGGTCCGCGCGGTGATAAACGACGGGAGCACGCACCCGGTAGACTCCTCCGACATGGCGTTCCAGCAGGCCGCGATCGGGGCGTTCAAGCAGTCCTATGACAAAGCGAAACCCAAGATCCTCGAGCCGATTATGAAGGTCGAGGTTGAGGGGCCGACCGAGTTTCAGGGCAACATTTTCGCCAGTATCAACCAACGTCGTGGTATGATAGTAAGCTCTAGTGAGGACGGGAAGGCGATGCGCGTGGAGGCCGAGGTGCCGCTGTCCGAGATGTTCGGGTACTCAACCGTCTTGCGGTCGTTGACGCAGGGAAAGGCCGAGTACACCATGGAGTTCCTCAAGTACGCCAAGGTTCCCCAAAGCATCTCGGAAGAGTTGATCAAAGAGCACAAAGCCAAGCGCGAAAAAGCACACCAGAAGTAAGGAGTCGACGATGGTTAAAGAAGAGCTGGTTCAACGAAGTCCCCTTCGCATTCTCGAGCAGTCCTTGCACGGTGGTATCGGTACCGGCAGGATCAACGTCATCGCCTCGCCGAAAGGCGTCGGTAAAACCGCGGTGTTGGTACATCTGGCGACCGATCAGCTGTTCCAGGATCAGCACGTGGTGCACGTCTCGTTTTCCGCGAAGACCGACCACATCATTAGTTGGTACGAGGACATCTTCCGCGAGATTGCGGTGAAGCGCGACCTCGCCGACGCGCTCGAGGTGCACGACGACATCATCAAGAATCGCGTCATCATGAACTTTTCGCAACGCGGCCTCACCGCGGAGCAGTTTCTACAGAGCCTCGAGGCGATGATCGTTCAGGGAGGGTTCAACGCGAAGCTGGTGGTGGTCGACGGCTACGATTTCGACCAGGGCCATCCCGAGAGTATCGCCGCGATTCGTGCATTTGCCGAGAAGCACGGTATTGCGTTCTGGTTCAGCGCCTCAACCGAGCCCAACGAGCTCACCAATCGCAACGGTGTGCCGAAACGGCTCGAGCGCTATGACGATCACTTCGACGTTTTGATTACGTTAGCCCCCGAGGGTGAGTACGTGATGCTCCATCTTCTGAAGGAACAAGGCCGGTATCCCGACCAAGATATGAACCTCAAGCTCGACAGCCGCAGTCTGTTGATTGTGTCCGACTAGAGCCCGGAGGCTCCGGTCGGCGAGCCATTGCGGCCGCACGAGTTGCCGGAGTTCCGGCAGCTCGTGCCGCGCTTCACTCGTCGAACTCGTCCATGAGGTCGTCGTCTTGTTCGGTTTCTTTTAGCTTGGCTTCGTCGGCCTTCTCGGCGGCCGCCCTGCGTGCCGCTTCGGCCTCGAGACGGTCGAAAATCATGGTCTCGACCGCGTTTTTCTGCATCTTGAACGAGAACGACATCTCGTCGACCAGCAAGCGTAGCGCGTTGTCGAACAGCTTGCGCTCGAGGATCGGAAGCTCCTTGATCTTGCTGCGGTGATATAAGGTTCGCACGACCGTCGCGATATCGATAACGCTGCCCTGTTTTAGCAGGTCGAGGTTCATCTGGTAGCGCATCTTCCAGTCGGCCGGGACCGGCTCGTAGTCTTCCGAGATCAGCTTCAAGGCGCGCTCGGCCTCTTTTTTGGGTACGATCGGACGAATACCAAGCTCTTCGGCCTTGTTCACCGGCACCATCACCGTCATATCCGAGACGTCGAGGTAGATCACGTAGTACAGGAGCTTATCGTCCTGAAAGTCGCGCTCCTCGATCGAGAGGATCTCGCCGACGCCCTGCAACGGGTAGACGACATGCTGCTTCTCTTTGAAGGCAGTGTTTGGCTTGGACTTGGTGGATTTCTTCATCGGGGCCATTATAGTAAAACCACGATACTCCGTCAAACGGCCCGAGTTGCTGAGTTGCGCTAAGTTTGCGCAGAGCATCTGAGGGTTGCGGCTTGACGCGGTTCGATTTTGTGATCGGTTTGTGACCGGTTTAGTTTGCGAAACCGATCTAAACTTGGTATCTTAACGACGTGAGCGGGAAAGATCGTAGCAAAGGAATGAACCAGTTCCTGTCCGGCGCCTCAATGACGGTGGCGTTTGGGTTGCTGTATTTTGTAAACGGCTCACCGCTGTGGCTTATCCTCGGCGTGTTCACCGGCGTGTTGCCGATGTTTGAAGGACTCTCTCGCGTAGCGCGCGAGCCTCGCGGCGAGGGTGACGAGGCCGGGGCCCCGTCGCGAATAGGCTACGCGTACCAGGAAAAAGAGATTCTGCGCGTCGCGAAGGCCGAGCGCGGAGTACTGACCCCCACCGTGGCCGCGCTCAAGACCTCCCTCTCGATAGAGCAGGCCGAGCAGATTTTGCAGCGCTTCGCCGAGAAGGGCTACGCCGAGCTCAACGTTACCGACCAGGGGCGCCTTGAGTACGTCTTCCCCGAGTTCGTGCCTCGTCTCGCCGACGAATCCGCCCCGCACAGCGATCACGGGCGTGACGATCGCGATTGACGCGATCGCGATTGATGCGATCGCTAGCGAACCCGCACGAACCCGGGCGGTGCGGTGGCGGGTTTGAGCCGTAACTCCTTCAGCGGATGAATATCGAGCGGGTTAGGGTACCACCCCCCGAGGATATCGCGGTCCAGCAGGTTGACCGCCGGGCTGTGGCTTATCGGCAACACCACCGCCTCGAGTAACAGCAACTCCTCGGCCTCGGCGAGGGTTCGAAAGCGCTCGCCCCCGCTCTGGTGCATCGAGTCGCGCAGCAGCGCGTCGTAGGCGGGGTTCGCGTAGCCGGCATCGTTGAGGTTGCTGCGGCTGCTCCAGAGTTGCAGAAACGTGAGCGGGTCTGCGTAGTCGCCGATCCAGGTTACGGTCCCGAGCGTGTAGGTGCGATCCTTGAGCGAATCGAAGTAACGCGGATGCTCTATCACCTCGTGCTCCACCTCGATCCCGAGTTCGTCTCGCCAGGCGCTCTTCAGTAGCTCAACGATGCGCTCGTTTTCGGCGCCTCCGGGGGTTCGGACCGTGATCGTCGGTAGCCCCTCACCCTCGGGAAACCCGAGCCGCCCAAGCAACTCGAGCGCTTCGTCGAGTTCTTGGGCGGTGATGCCCTCGGCGCGCGGATAACCGGGGATCTCCGGCACCAGCGTGCGGGCGGGGTTGAAGTGGATCTCGGCGTCGCGAATCTCATCCCACGGAAGCGCGAGAGCAAGGGCCCGTCGCAGCTCGGGGTTGTCCCACGGCTCGGAATCGGTCGCAAAAAAGAAGTAAGAGGTTGAGAACATGGGATTGACCTGTATCGATCCGGGATCCAGCACCTGGCCAAGCGCCATCCCCGACTGCACCCAGTCTATACGCCCACCGTTAAACTGCGCGGTGATCTCAACCGGATCGTTGTGCAGCAGAATGCGAATGCGTTCGGCGCCGACCTCGGCTCGGTCCCAGTACTCCGGGTTGCGCTCGAGCAGAATCTCGTCGTCGCTGCGCTCGGCAATGATGAACGGCCCGTTGTAGATCAGCTTCCCGGGGTCGGACCAGTTGTCGCGTTCGAGCAGCTCGGGATGCACAACCACGAAACTGTGGTGCGGCAGCATCGCGAGAAAGTGAGGCGCCGGACTGTCGAGCTCAACCTCGAGCACATCGTCCGCGACAGCCCGAATGCCGACCTCGTCGGGGTTCGTGGTTTCGCCGTTGCGATACGCCTCGGCTCCGGTGATGATGTCGAACAGAAACGAGTACGCGGTCTCGCGTTCGGGATCGATCATCTCCAACCAGGTGCGCCGAAAGTGCTCGGCGGTCACTTGCTCGCCGGTATGATAGCGTGCGTCGGAGCGCAGATGGAAGCGATAGAGGCGCCCGTCGTCCTCCACGTCCCATGTGGAGGCAACCGCCGGAACCGGGCGCAACGTGAGCGGATGATACGATACCAAGCCCTCATAGAGTCCGGTATACAGCTGCCCCTCGCCCGCGGTGAAGCTGTCTATGGGGTTTAGGCCGAGCTCGCTTTCGAGCATCGCGATCACGATCTCGTCACCCGCGGCCCCAAGCGGCGCGAGCGTTAGAAGGCCGAAGAGAATCGTCAAAAGACGTTGCATTAGGATTTTCCTCCTCTCTTATGATATAGCTTTGCGTCGCCGGGTATCAACAACGCAACGCAGCCCAGCGCTCGCCGGCGGTCGGCGGCCGGGAACGGCGAGCGGTCGGGTAACGGCCGGCGGCACGGCGGCGTGCCCCGGCCGCGTGCGCCGGCCGTTACGCGGTCCGCCGCAGACCGCAGCGCTTGATAAACGGGGGGCGAGTGCCGACAATAGAGGCGAGGTAAACAACGTATTGCTGATGAAGGTATGCTGATGAAGCGAGCGAAGAACGGGCCGGCGATCCGCGCCTCGGTTCAGGCCGGGGCGGCGCCGCGGGCCGCGGCCCCGGTGCTGGTGCTGATCGCGGTTTTGATGATGCTTCCGGCTCCGCAGCTTGTCGGCGAGGATTCGCTTTCGATATACACCTGGCGTACCCGAGTGGAGGACGCTATTGCCCACGCCGATGAGACCGGCCGTACGGTTTTTGTGTATTTCGCCGGCTCCGACTGGTGCGGATGGTGCGGATGGTGCGGACCGGGTATCTGGAGGGCGGAGCCGAGGCGTATATCGAGCGGCTGCGGCCCGCGATCGAGTGAGCCGGCATTGGAGAGTTGGGATGGAACGAATACTTGATCCTCGGCCGCGCAGGCGTTATCCGGCCGGTTACGGAAGAGTGTACCCCGTTGCGGATTACGAACCGTGGCGAATCGATACCGAGTTTGCGGCGTTGTATCGCCGCGTTGTTGAGCACACTAAGGTAGATATCTATCGCTGCTACGAACTCTGGCGCCTCGCCGGGCAGGCTGCGAAGCTCCCGGGTGACCTGCTTGAGGTAGGGGTGTGGCGGGGCGGCACCGCAGCGTTGCTCGCTGCGCGCGTCGCTCGCCGCGTTGGGGCGTACAACGGCAACGGCTTCGGGGCCAAGCGCGTGTTTCTCGCCGACACCTTCAGCGGTGTCGTGAAGGCCGGTGCGCACGACGCGTACTACCGCGGCGGTGAGCACGCCGACACGAGCCCCGAGATCGTACGGCGTTTGCTCGAGGATCTGGAGCTCGAGAACGCCGAACTCTTGTGCGGAGTGTTCCCGGACGAGACCGGCGACCGTATTCGCACGCGCCGGTTCAGCTTGGTGCATATCGACGTCGATGTGTACCAATCTGCGCGCGACACGGTTGAGTGGGTCTGGCCTCAGCTGGCGCTCGGGGGCATGGTAGTGTACGACGACTACGGCTTTTACGGCTGTGAGGGGGTTACGCGCCTCGTGAACGAGGAGTACGAGCGCTCGGATCGCTTAGTGATGCACAACCTAAACGGCCACGCGGTGGTTACGAAACTGCGATAGCACCCGCTTCTGCGTAGCCTGTTCGGCGGTCGGCGCCTCCGGCACACCCGCACACCCTTGCGTTATTGATATCGCGCCCGATTTTCGCTATAGTTCCGGCAGCAATTGCGACCGGCAGCAACGGGAGGAAGCTATCGTCAACCGTGTGTTGTTACTTGCGGTGGTCATAGCGGCGCTTGGGTGTTCAACCGGTTCACCGCAGTTCCATCGCGAGATCCTGACCGCACAACAGAAAACCGGCTACTGGAAAGACGGAAACCCCGATTTTTCCGCGTCACAAGAGCGATTATCACCCGGCGAGTACGCCAACGTCATGAACCTGCTCGAGACCGAGCGGCCGATCTTGACGCTCTATCGCGAGGATGTTACCCACGACGCGGTCACCGAGTTCTTCATCCAGGAAACCGGTAGTCCCGAGGTGGCTCTGCCGATGCTGTATCACGCCGAGC
Organism: Spirochaetaceae bacterium; assembly: GCA_003552185.1. Taxonomy (GTDB): domain Bacteria; phylum Spirochaetota; class Spirochaetia; order DSM-27196; family SLAA01; genus B1Sed10-166. The sequence goes on along the minus strand of PUOW01000454.1, from coordinate 4,355 downwards.
GTAACGATCTGCCGCTGTCGCTGGTGTTTGCGCTGGTGTGGGTTGAGAGCGAGTACAATATCAATGCGGTGCACCACAACCGCGGCGGTCGCTCGGTCGATAAAGGCTTGTTCCAACTGAACTCCTTGACGTTTCGGCAGTTAAGCGACGAAGACTTCTTTGACCCGGATACGAGCGCGCGCCACGGAACCGCCTACCTCTCGTACGCGTTCGACACCGGCGGCGACGCCGAGACCGCGGTCGCGATCTACAACGCCGGTCCCGGGCGCGTCTTGCGCGGCGAGACACCCGAGAGCACCCAGCGGTACCGCCGCCGTATCCTCGCGTATCAGGATCATCTCGAGGCGAGGTTTCAAAGCTTTATGCGCCACCGGTTTCCGGCGCCTCAGCTATAACGAAGCGCACGCCCGTAGCCCATGAAAGGGAGACCATAGGAGAAGCCATGATTATCGTACTCGAGCGTCAGATTCGTGACGACCACAAAGACCGAATCAGACGCTTCCTTGAACAACACGGCTTTCGGGTTCGCGAGATCGTCGGCGAGGAAGAGACGATCTTCGGCGCGGTCGGGCAGCTCTCTATCGACCACCGTGAGGTAGAGGTCCTGCCGGGGGTGGTGCGGGTTATCCCGATCAGCAAGCCGTTTAAACTCGCCTCTCGTGAGCTCAAGCGCGAGGATACGATTGTGCCGGTCGGCGATGTGAAGATCGGCAGCGGTCGCGTGGCGGTGATCGCGGGTCCGTGTTCGGTAGAGAACCCGGACGTGATGTACGAAACCGCCGAGATCGTGAAACGCTCCGGCGGGGTGATGCTGCGCGGGGGTGCGTTCAAGCCTCGAACCTCGCCGTATGCGTTTCAAGGCAGCGGCGAAGACGGGCTGAAGCTTCTGCGTGAGGTGGGCGACCACTTCGGGATGCCGATCGTGAGCGAAATCGTGTCCTCGGAGCATTACGATATGATGCGCGAGTACGTCGATGTGTTTCAGATCGGCACGCGAAATATGCAGAACTTCGAGCTTTTGAAGGTGGTCGGCGCGGGCGGCATGCCGGTCATCCTCAAGCGTGGGCTGGCCGCCACGATCCAAGAGTGGTTGATGGCCGCGGAGTACCTGCTCGCGCACGGTTCCGAGCACGTTATTCTCTGCGAACGGGGTATCCGCACCTTCGAGACCGCGACACGAAACACGCTCGACATCTCCGCGATACCGGTCGCGAAGAAGCTCACGCATTTGCCGATTATGGTGGATCCCAGTCACGCGACCGGTATCCGCGAAAAGGTGTCGCCGGTGGCGCTGGCCTCGATCGCGGCCGGTGCCGACGGGCTGCTCGTTGAGGTGCACCCGCGCCCCGAGGAAGCGTTGTCGGACGGGCCGCAGACCTTGTTTCCCGAGCAGTTCGAGCGGCTGATGCGCGACATCGAGGCGCTCTGCCCGGTGGTCGAGAAGCAGCTCTCGCGTTTGCCTGAGAAGGGTGAGCGTCGACCGCAGTTCAGCGGAATGCGTTCACCCGGCTCCGAGGTCGCCGCTGCAGGAGAACGCAGCGGGCGCGAGGTGGCCGATGGTGAGAGGCGCGCCGAGGAGCTCGCGGTTGCGTTTCAAGGCGAGCACGGCGCGTACAGCGAGATCGCGCTACGGCGCTTTTTTCAGTCGGACGATATTCGCTCCGCACCGTGCTCGGAGTTTCGTGATGTCTTCGATTCGGTTCTGGAAGGCAAGACCCGTTTCGGCGTGCTTCCGATCGAGAACTCGCTCTCGGGCTCGATTCACGAAAACTACGACCTTCTCTTGCAGTACCCCGACCTTCGAATCGTCGGCGAGATCAAGATTCGGATCATTCACAGCCTCATAGCGGTGCCGGGCGCCGAGTTACAGGACATAGAACGGGTGTATTCGCACCCTCAGGGCTTTGCGCAATGCGCCCGCTTTCTCGCCGAGCATCCCGACTGGGAGCGCGTGCCGTTTTACGATACCGCGGGCTCGGTGGCCCATATCGCGCGCGAGGGCGATAAGCGCTGCGCCGCGATTGCGGGTGCCGAGGCGGCCCGCGCCTACGGGATGCATGTAATAAAGGAAGGCCTCGAGACGAACCCGCAGAACTACACGCGATTCGTGGTGTTGGTGCGCGAAGAGTACGCCGCCACGCCGAACCCCGACAAGGCATCGATTGTGTTCACCACCTCCGACACCCCCGGAGCGCTGTTCGAGTGTCTTAGGGTGATTGCAGAGCGGAAGCTCAACATGAAGAAACTCGAGTCGCGCCCGATTCTCGGGAAGCCTTGGCATCCGATGTTCTATGTCGACATGGAGATTCCGAGTCTCGAGGTGTTTGAGGCCGCGTACGCCGCACTCGGTGAGGTCGCCGAGAACCTCCGACTGTTGGGAACCTACCGCGCACAGTAGCTGCAGCGATCGCGTGCGTTCGCGTGGCGCAGGTGCGCGGCGCGCGTGCATGCTGCCTGCTTGCCGCGTTTGGTGCGAGCTCGATCAGCCGTCGCTTTCAACGCCGAGACGACGAAGCTGCTCGATCTCTTCGAGCTTTGCGACGTAACTGTGGCGTTTCTTGTTGGCGCGAACCAGGTAGTCATGAAGCGCTTCGACATCCTCTTGAATCGCGCGCAAACGCCCGCGGTGTTCACGCGGAATCTCGGATCGCAGGTAGGTGTCGAGCGCTTCGAGACGGCGGCGGATCAAGAATAGCTCGTCGATCTGCCGATTCACGAACTGAAAGACCTGTTGCTCCGAGGCTTGCTGCAGCTTTTTGTAGGTAGGCCCCATGCGGCCCTGGATGCCGGCGAGCGTCTTGGCCCGCTTGAGCGCGTCTTCGCAAAACGGCTCGAACTCGATCTGCTCGTGGCGGACCGCCGAGGTCTGCTCATCGACGTACTCAACCGTCAGCGCGGTGGAGGGTTCGGCCTGCCGTACCACGCGGTCTATCCATTCCTTTAGGCGCTCGCCCAGGGAGCGCGGGCGCGCGGTCAAGACCGCATAGTTATCACGCAGCTTCTGTACCGCGGTCTCGATATACCTACCGCCGCCCGCCATTGTTCTGAGTGTCTCATGCAGAATGCGAAGGTTGGCGTTGTCTTGTTTTTTCGGCTTCGGCTTCTCTTCCTCAACCTGTAGGCGCTGAAGTACCGCCTGGCGTGCGTCCTCGGCGTTGTCGCCGTAGTCCTCATCGAGGATCTGAGTGATGAGCTCGCCGATGTACGGCCGTCCGGGCATACGCGCTGCAATTCCCTTCTTGATTGCGGCGAACACGCGCTCGTGATGCCGGCGCGCTAAGGTTGCGTCGAGCTCAACGTGCGGCAAGACATGCTCGCGAATCTGCAACTTGTAAAACTCGCGCTGATACTCGCCGACCTCGCGCAGGATCTGGATGATGGTGTTGGTGGATCGCACCAGCTGGTTATGGTTGTCGGTGACGATGCTGAGCGAGAGTTGGTCGCCACCGGAGCGCAGCTTCGTGAGGCACTGCGCCACGCTCCGCGTCAACATATGCGTGGAGGTCTCGGTGAGTTGCGGCCATTTGATATAGGTCGCGAGCGCGGCGAGAGTCTTGATGCGCTTGAGATCGAGGTACTCGAGGCTGAACTGCACGTAGTTGTTCAAGAAATCGAGCTGATTGTCGAACGCCGATAGTCGAATCGACAGCTGTTCTTCGCGATCGCTTTCGAGAAAAGTGCTGTCGTCGGGCACCGCAACATCCGAGATCCGCTGATCGCCCTTATAGGGGTCTTCGGCGACGAGCCCTTTCTTGAGGAGCACGTTGAGAATACCGGTGTAGGCACCGTGGTAGATGCGAAACTGTTCCTTCAGCACCGGAACGCGCTTGTCCTCAAGGTAGATGCGTCGATGAGTCAAGAGGTGGTCCAGCTGGGTGCGATACTGATCGGACTCCGCCATACGCCCCGTATTATCGTCGAAAACGCCGCGGTTGACAACGACGCGCCGGCCGACAACGACGGCCGACAACGACGGCCGACAAGGTTGCCCCGCGTGCCTCCCGCCGCCGGCACCGGCGGCGTCTCCGACGCGAGGGCGCGGCTCCCGTGCCTCCCGCCGCCGGCCGCAGGCGACAGGTTCCCCGCGGGCGATTTTCCGAGGAATTTTGAAGCGTAAGAGAAGCAATATGAACGCGTGCCCGGTTGTAGTACTAGTGAGAGGGTACTTACGGTGTATAGTACGCGAAGCCGGGGCTGCCGGCACCACCAGGTCTGTAAAGGTTGCTCCGCCCGCCGGTCGGTTGCGACACCGGTTGCCACGCTGGTTTTCATCGCGCTTTCAATCGGCGCGATCGGTATCTCTGCCGGTTGCGGGTTCTACACCGATCGTTACGACGTTACCGTTGAGCTCCCGG
>PUOW01000377.1 GCA_003552185.1 Spirochaetaceae bacterium | reverse complement strand
TTGCCGCTTCGCCGTGCGGTCACGCTCATCCGTTTTCCTTCGCCGGCATTACCCGGATCAGGTTCAAGGGTGTAGTCTCAGCCGCTGCCGTCGAGCAACAGCTCCCCTAACGGAACTCGTTGTTATGAATAGTGTACTTCCGGCATCCGGCGAGGGTCAAGCCGAGAGCCGGCCGTCGGCGGCCGGTCGGCGTCACGCGCCCGCCGATATGAAGCGCATCCAGAGCCGCCGGCGTAACTCCGCAAGATCGGCGCTCCACGCCTCCACCAGCACCCTATACACCGGAAGCGTGAGCGAGCCGAGCCGACGTTCCGCCAGCACCTCGAGCTCGGCGCGCCACCCCACTCCCTCAAAACGCCGCAGCTGTGAGCCCCGGCCCGCCGTTGCGCCACCGCCGTGCTCCGTGCCGCCGTGCTCCGTGCCGCCGAGCTCGGTGCCGCCGAGCTCCTCACGGAAGAAGCCCACCAAGCGCGACCACTCGACACCGCGCATCTCGAGCTCAAAGCTTACCGGGTTATCCATCACGGCCGTCCCTGAAAACACCGCGGGCAACGGCGTGCATCGCGAACAAAAAAAGACGCCCGCCGGAGGTGAGGGGGCAACGGCGGGCGTCTCGGAGGCAGTATGCCGGTTCACCGGCAATTCTTATCAATTCCATAAGATAAACCCGTCTCTTCGGCGCGTCAAGCATTTTCGCAATTTCGCATCTTCCCGTTCGCATGTTGCCGTTCTCCTCGCGCCCGGGGCCTCAGATCTCGAGCCGCTCGGTCTCCTGCAGCGCGGCCTCAAGCAGCGGCCCGAGCGACAGCTCCTCCTCGAGCCGGCCGACCGCCTGCGGATCGCTCTCGATCGCCGGGTTGCGAGGCGCAAACAGCACGCAACAGTCCTCAAACGGACGTATCGAGATTTCGTAGGTACCGATGCGGCGCGCGAGGTTTACGATCGCAGCCTTGTCGAAACCAAGAAGCGGACGCAGCACCAAATGCGGCGTCGCGGCGTCGATCGCGGCCATATTCGAGAGCGTTTGGCTCGCAACCTGCCCGATGCTATCGCCTCCCACAAGCGCGTCGAACCCGTTGCGTTCGGCAAGCGTGCCGGCGATGCGCTGCATTACGCGGCGCTGAAGAATTGTCCAGTACCCGCTTGCGGCGCGTTCCGCGATCGCTTCCTGAATCTGCGCAAACGGCACGAGAAACAAGCGCGCCGGCTCGGGCGACCAGCGGTTAAGCGCACCCACAAGATCGCGGACCTTTTCTTGCGCCTTCAATCCGGTATACGGCGGGCTATGGAAATGTATGTACTCCACCGTCAGCCCACGTTTCATCGCGTACCACGCCGCGACCGGGCTGTCTATGCCGCCCGAGAGCAAGGCCAAGGCCGAGCCGGTAGTTCCGACCGGCAGCCCCTCCGGACCGGGTTGTTTCTCGGCGAACACCGTAATCTGATCGCGCCGAATCTCAACCATCAGCATCAGGTCGGGGTTGTGGACGTCGACCTGTAGCTCCGGAAGCTCCCGGAGCACGCGTGCGCCGAGGTCGCGGTTCAACTCCTGCGAACGCGCCGGAAACGCCTTGTTCTTGCGCGAATGCTCGAGCTTGAAGCTCCGTGCTCCTCGCCCCAGCGCGGAGCGCGCGCGCCGCAGTACCGCGGCCTCAAGCGCTTCGAGGCTCACCGGAACCGCCTCGGCCTCGGCTATCCACTTGATTCCGAAGACGCGCTCGAGCGATTTCGTAACCTCGGCGCGGTCGAGCCCGTTGAGCTCGAACTCGAGTCTGCCGTGACGCAACGCCGGCTGTGTGGGCGAGCAGCCGAGTTGCGCAATAATGTTGTCGCGCAATCGCTCGATGAAGCGCGTCCGCTGACCGCGCTTGAGTGCGACCTCGTCGAACGCGATCAAGAGCATCTCGCGAAGCGGGCGCACACCGGCGTCAGGGCCCGAGTCGTGTTCCGGGGTTGCTCGACTCATCGCAGCACCCGCTCGGCTACCGGACGCAGACGCGCGACCGTGTGCGGAAGGAGCTCGGTAACTCGCCGTATCTCATCCGCGGTGGTAAGTCGCGAAAGGCTGAAACGCACCGCCGAGTCGATCGAGCGGCGCTCGAACCCAAGCGCCTCGAGCACATGCGAACGCTTCCCACGGGAAGCCGCGCACGCGGCGCCGGTTGAAGCCGAAACGCCCTGCTCCGACAGCGCGTTTACCATGACCTCGCCCGGGATCGGTGGGAACGCGGCCGCTACGGTGGTCGCAAGCGCGTGAGGTGGAGAGAGCAGCTGAGCATCCGGGATCTGCTCGATCGCGGTCACGAGCTCGTCCTTGAGCCGCTGCATGCGCTGCTGCGCCGCTTCGCGCTGCTGCTCCGCGGCGCCCGCCGCAGCCGCAAACCCCGCTGCGCCGGGAAGGTTCTCGGTTCCGGCGCGCAGTCCGTGTTCGTGTCCGCCGCCGAGCAGCAGCGGCTTACAACGGACCCCGTCGCGAAGGAAAAAGGCCCCGACGCCTTTCGGCCCATGCAGCTTATGCGCGCTTACGCTGTAGGCATCGAGCGCGGCGGTGGGAGGCGCGAGCTTGCCGAAGCCTTGCACACCGTCGCTGTGCACCACGATCTCGGCTCGAACCGCCTTCACCGCACGCGCGATCTCCTCTACCGGGAAGATCGCGCCGGTCTCGTTGTTCACCTGCATGATGCTCACCAGCACGGTGTCGGCGCGCAGCGCATCGAGCACCTGCTCCGGCAGAACCCCGCGAACCGGGTGCGGCGCGAGATAACTCACCGAAAACCCGTTGCGTTCAAGCTCCTGCACCGGCTCCAGCACCGAGGGATGCTCCACCGTGGTGGTGACGATATGCGTACCGCGCGCGCGGGACGCCCGCGCGATTCCCGAGATCAGGGTATTGTTCGCCTCGGTAGCGCCTGAGCAGAAGTAAACCTCTCGCGGGTCTGCACGCAGGATCCGGGCCAGCTCTCGGCGCGCGGCGTTCAACTCACGCTCGGCTTCAATCCCGAGCATGTGAAGACTCGAAGGGTTCCCGTAGACGCTTTGAAGGCACCGGCGAATCGCCGAGGCGGCCTCCTCGGACACCGGGGTCGTTGCGTTGTTGTCAAGGTATGTTGTCTGCATCCGCTACGATTGTACCGAGTTCCCGGGCGGCGGCGCAACTGAGGGTCCATTCCGGTCTCCATCGGGCGACACGGCCTCGGCGGACCCGGCCCCAAGGCCGTCCGCTCCGCCGGCGTTTGCCGCAGCGGCGTCGGGCACGCCGGAAGCCTGCCCGCCGGTTGGGGCTGTTGAGAGGCGCTCGCGGTACTGCTCGTACGGCAGCGGTTCGGCTCCTTTCTCGGCCGCCACCATCACAAGATTCCGCGAGCGCTTCGCGGCATACAGCACCGCGTCAACGCGCTCAACCGCAGATTCGAGCTCGGAGCAGTCCTCAACCGCGGCGATCCCCACCGAGAATGTGCCGCACGGCTCACCGTTCTCGCGCGCGATTCGGCGCACCGGCTCGTACTCGCCGGCCGATTCCACCCGCTCGTGCTGCTGATGGCGCAAACGCTCGCCGATTACCACCGCGGCATTGAGATCGTCGCCGATCAAGATCAGCAGCTCCTCACCGCCGTAGCGAACGGCCCAGTCCGAGGGACGCGTGTTTGTTCCGATCAACTCTCCGACCGCCGCAAGCATTCGATCGCCGTACTGGTGTCCGAGCGTATCGTTGATCCACTTGAAATGATCGATATCGAGCATCACGATCGTGATCGGCTTGCCGTCGCGGCGCACACGCTTGAACAACTCCGGCATCCGTTCGAGATAGAAGTTCTTGTTTCGCAGTCCGGTCAACTGATCGAGGTGATGCCCGCTGAGCTCCTCGGCGAACTCTATCCGGAGCGACGCTCCCGGGTCGCTCGACTCGCTCTCGGCCTTCTCCCAGGCGGCACGCTCAAACGGACCCGCGGTCTCCACACGCGACCCCGCGAGCATCAGGAAGCTGGACGCGTCGCGCAACAAGAAGCGGTACAGATCCGCTACCGACCGCAGCGTGTCGAGCGGAAACAGCGAAGCAAACGCCCCGATCTCGGCGATCGGCTGCTGCCGGCGCGCCTCGATATAGCGTTTCAGCTGCCTTGTGGCCGGCTTGTAGTCGTAGGAGCTCGGCTCGGCGTGGCCTGCATACTCAACCAACGGGGCCTCGGTGAGCGACTTGATCAGCCGTCTCGCGGCCGGGTCGTCGCGGCGCAGCGTCGCAAGACTCACCTGCCGGCCGACCGCGATCAGCTCGTTGTGCAGGCGCTCGGCGAGCATCGGCAGCACGATACGGTCGGAGCGATCGCGCACCGCCCCGCTGCGTTCGCTGCGCCGCAGCAGCCGCTTACGCAGGCCTTCGATGTCGCGCTGCAGTACGTACGCGCTTCGGCTTCGAAGAAACTCGCGCGCGCGTTCGCTTGAAACCGATATCTCCTTGGCATAGGCGCCGATATCGCGCAGATAGAGATCGAACAACTCGGTATACACAGCCTGCCATTCGTCTCTCACCATGAGCAGAGCCGAGGAGATCGCCTCATCACCGAGAATGCGCTCAACCCGGTAGGGATCGATCGAGTGCAGCCAGTCGTCTATGATGCGATGCAGCGGAATGATGACCGCGAGCGGGTCTTCGGCCGAGAGCGAGGTAAGACCGTACTCAACCGAGACAAAGCGCGGTGAGTCACGAAACAGCACCCGCTCGAAGTACGGCAGCACGAACGCTCCTTGGTCGATTTGATCGATCTCGGAGCCGGGGAACAAGGAACCGAGCAGGCGCAGCACCGGTGCGTAGGAATCTCGAAACCCCGAGGTCTTCTCGCGCTCGAGTCGTTCGAGCTCCCGTTGCTCCACCGCTCGACGTTGCTCCGCCTGAGCCTGCTCCAACTGCTTGTGAAAGCTTCGGTACTCGAGCACCTCCCGGTCGGCCACGCCCACGCAGTCGCGGAGTCGCTTGTTGAGCGCCTCGTCTTGGGGGCGCCACGGATGAAACGCCCCGAGCAAGCGGAGCATCACCGGGTACAGCTCGAACTTATAGCGGTCGAGGTTCTCGCGCGCGATTCGAAACAGACGCGCCGCTTCATCGAGCTCGTCGGCGTAGGCCTCGCTCCGTCGGTACGCGCTTTGGATTTCGCGCGTCAGCTCGATTAGGTGCGAAATGCTCTGGTTGTCGACCTGCTCGGTCTTTAGGCAGAGCCGATAGACTACCCGCGTAATCTCGGACAGCGCTGCAGCCTCGATGCGCTCACCACCGGTGTAGCGCAATCGCAGATACTCGAGATGCTTCTTGATCTCTCCGTAGGGCGAGACGAACTCCTGCAGCACGCGGTACCCGAACGGATCACGCCGCCTGAGATCGGCTTTGGCGTTCTCGGCTTCACTCGCCGCGTCGTGTCGCGTGCCCGAACGCGCGCCGGCAAGGCCGGTAGAGCCGCCCGGCGACGGTAAGAGTTCACCGAGCAGCTTCTGTGAGGAAAACGACAGTGCGTGCAGCGTATCGTACAGTGACAGCTCGCCGTGTTCGAGATGCTCGATTCCACGCTGCAGCGTCAAGCGGCCCACGAAATCTCGCGCGACGCAGTCGGGTATCCGAAACGGAAGCAGACTCAGAATGTCGTCGAGCCATTCGCGGGCGCCGACAATCGGGAGGCGCAGACTGCGCGCGTAGGCGTTTATTCGGCGCCGCAACGCCGGCGCTACCGCCGGGAAGCGATCCTCGGCCCTCCGCCCGGCCTGCTCCGCCGCGAGGTCCGACGGCGCATCGGCCGCCCATGAGCGTTCCCGCCGTTCCACCGCACGGTTTCGCCGAACGTTCCCGAGTTCGCGTTGCAGCGCTCCCTCACTCGGGCGTTCACCATACCCCTTATCGCGCAAGCGGCGATGCACCTGCGCGATCTCCTCGCGACTGAATCCTTGCTTCAAGAGCCGCTCGTAAAACGATCGGGGTTCCGAGGAAAACGAGCTCATACCTCACTGTACGCGGAGTTCCCCGGCTCTGTCCACGTGCAAACGGCGACCGCTGAGCGAGGCGGCTCACTCGCCGCACACGCGCACGAACCGCACTGAAAAAAGCGGCACCCGTAGGTGCCGCCGCTATTAGAACTCTTCGAACTCCGAGTCGCCGGCGTCGCTGCCGCCGCCGGAGAGGTCGAGGTCTATGCCGCCGCCGGTACTCTTGGGCCCCTGGCCGGCGCGCTTCTGCTGCCCCTGACCCTGTTGTTGCCCGCCTTGAGCGCCTTGGCCACCTTTGTCCGCAAGCGCGATGCCGGTCTCCTGGCGTCCTTGGCCGGCCTGGCCGCCTCCGTGTCCGGCGCCTTGTGCGCCGCCTGCGTGCCCCTGGCCCGGCTGGGCTTGGCGCTTCTGAGCGCCTCCGTGTCCGGCGCCATGGCTCGGCGCGGCAAGCTGCTTACGCTGCTCGCCGATCTTGAAGAAGCTCATGGTGGACTGCAGCTGATCCGACTGCCCGGCAAGCTCTTCCGACATAGAGGCCATCTGCTCTGCCCCGGAGGCGTTCTGCTGAATCACCTGGTCGAGCTGCGCGAGCGCCTTGTTGATCTGGTCGACCCCGGAGTTCTGCTCGGCACTGGCGGCCGATATCTCCTGCACCAACTCGGCGGTCTTCTTGATGTCGGGCACGATCTGTCTCAGCATCTCGCCGGCCTGCTCGGCGACGCCTACGCTGCGCTGCGAAAGCTCCGAGATCTCGGCCGCCGCCTTCTGGCTGCGCTCGGCGAGCTTGCGTACCTCGCTCGCGACAACCGCAAAGCCCTTGCCGTGCTCGCCGGCACGCGCGGCCTCGATCGCGGCGTTGAGCGCGAGCAGGTTGGTGTTGCGCGCGATCTCGTCGATGATCGAGATCTTTTCGGCGATCTCTTTCATAGCCGACACCGTCTCCTCCACCGCGGTGCCGCCCTGCTCGGCGTTCTCGGCCGACTTCTGCGCGATCTTGTCGGTCTGCAGCGCGTTGTCGGAGTTCTGCCGAATGTTCGAGCCCATCTGCTCCATCGAGGACGACACTTCTTCCGCGGAAGCCGCTTGCTCCGTGGCGCCCTGCGACAGCTCCTGCGCGGTAGAGCTCATCTCCTGGCTGCCGGAGGCCACGTTCTCGGAGGCGCCTTGCACGCTTACGACCACCTCTCGCAGCCGCCGAACCATATCGTCTAACGCGTTGGCAAGCGTCCCGATCTCGTCGCCGCGGTTGAGCGAGAGCTCCTCGGTCATATCGCCCTGCGCGAGCTTCTCGGCAAATTGAACGCCTCGAAACAGCGGCTTGGTGATCGAGCGCGAGATAATCACTCCAAGGAGGATCGCAAGCAGGATCCCGACGATGATCCCGATAATCACCATCATCTGCACTTGTCCGGCCGCCGTCTGAGCGTCGGCGACCGCGGTTTCCGCAATCTGGTCGTTGATCGCGACGAGCTGATCGAGTATTCCCGCTACCTCCCGAATTTGGTCGTAGATCGGGCCCACCGCCATATCGGTGAGCTCTTC
>PUOW01000007.1 GCA_003552185.1 Spirochaetaceae bacterium | reverse complement strand
GTCAAGGTGTTCTTGTCCGAGAGGATCGAGTCGGAGCTACAGAAGCACGATCCGCAGAAGATCAAGGACTGAACGAAGGGCCCGTCTTACACGTCTCATCGCTCTTTGCAGCCGCGGAGGCCGACTGCACGGAGCGCTCCACCGATCTCCTTTGGGCGGGAAACAAAGGAACTGTGATACAAAAAGACTTGCAACGGTTTATAACCTGACCCATCATTGAGCTATGCAGACGACAAGTGTTTCGAACTTCAAAGCTCGGATTGCCCGGTATCTCAGGGCGGTAGAGCGCGGAGAATCGATCATCATTACCGACCGCTGCCGCCCGATTGCCGAGGTTCGCCGGCTGACCCCCCGAGAACAGAATCTATGAGCCGGCCGCAACGCCGTTCTCCTCAAGCGCATTGGAACCGCTGGAGTTGGGGCCCGAATTATGGAAAGAGCTGATTGATGAGGATCGGGCGATGCGTGGTTAATCGGGGTCGCCCGGGGTATGGTTGAGCGAAGGGGTGGCGATGAGGGTGGTCTGGACTGTGCTGCTGGTAGGGGCGGTTCTCGTTTTGGCGGCTCACGGAGGGTGGGCCGGCGGCGGACGGGAGCACGGTTCGCGGCGGGCGTCGAAGAGTTTTTCGTACGGGTTTTTCGACGGCACCGAGTGCTATTTCCTGCTGGAGTACCGGATTTACACCAAGCGGCGGCCGGTGTGGTTTATCATGCCGATCGAGCGCCGGCCGAAGCTGCATTACCACCGCGTGATGCTCTACCGATTTGATACCGAGGCGCAAAAACTCGAGCGCCTCGCCACGGTGCTTGAGGACGTTCCCCATCAAACCTTTTTGAACTCGACACTTTTCGGTCTGCGCGACGGGCGGGTGGTGTTTGCGTTTCCGTCGGGCTGGGACAGCGAGTTGGGAAGCCTCACCGATCTGCGCGTGTGGGACCGGGAGGCCGAAGCGCTGCTTGAGGCCGAGCGGGTGCATGCGCCTCGAGATGCCCCAGAGATTGCCCACTACTTCGGCGACTACGAGGGAGGCCTCGCGAGCTATCCCGGCATGATCACGATTACGAAGCTCAAGAACGCGGTCCTCGCCGGGGTTACCGCAGACCACTGGGACTTGCCCAGACCCTAAGTATAGCCCAGCGGGGCCGCGTACTGCAGACGGAACACCGCTCAGAACTGGTACGATACGTGACCGCCGCTAAGAATACTTGCCTGTCCCCCGGCGAAGTCGAGATTCGGTTCCCCGGAGATGCTGTATTCTCCAACCAAGGCTCGTAGATTAAGGAGCGTCAGGCCGAGGAGAAGACGGTCGGAAACCGCGAAATCAACCCCTCCTCCGAGCTCGGCAAGACCCATGACCTTAGTAACGTTTGTACCCTCGAACCGTTGCTCATCAACTTCCAGTCCGACGCCCAAGCGGCCGAACCACTTGGCTGCGCCCACCTGATAACCACCCTTTCCACCGAGTAGCACGATCGCACGAACGCGTTCGTCGAGCGTGGTACTACCCTCGGTTTCCTCAACAGCGAGCGCCGAGAACTGCAGGCGCGCATCAACCCCGAGGTGCTCGTGCCAGTACCCCGCCCGGACTCCTACCAGAACATCTCGTTCGATAGTGTCGGCCGCAAGGCCTACGCTCCACCCCTGGACCTGCGGAACCGGGTCGCCGGGCTGAGCTTGAGCCTGCGTAAGGGTCGTGAAGAACAGCGCGCATCCAACAAACCAAAATAGCCTGTGTTTCGACCGCATCGAGCCACCTCCGTCGCGAGTAGTAGAGGAATTGTACTCCGGAAATGGGAGATCCGGTAGTATCAAAACGTGCAAACGTGCAGTGTACCGCAGTGTGGAGTAACAGCCGACTGCGGTTCGGGATGAGCAGAGCTTGTCACCCAATCATCACGTTTCGGCGGCATAACCGTGCGACCCGCGCGCCGCGCTTGACGCGTGAGCGGGCGGAAGGGCGCCGGAGGCGGTGCGGCGCGGAGGCGCCGCACGGAACCCCTGCAGCACGCGACCCCGGCGCTGCGGCCGCCGGAGCGCCGGGGGCACGCCCACAACAGCACCGAAATGGGACGGAGTTTTGGCTAAATTTGGGCGAGTTGGTCGCTTATTGGGCCGCGAAGTGCTAAAATGTAACTCGTGAGGGCCTTGGAGTTGGTCGCGATGCTCGGCGTCGCGCAGAGTACAATCCTGCTACTGTTGATCCTGACGCGCTATCGAAACCGGCGGAATCTGCCGCTGGCGCTGATTTTGTTTACGCTCGCGGCGCGGCTCGGGACGATTCCGCTCTGGACCTACGAGACGCTCCTGGCCCACCCCTGGACGATGGTGGTGTTTAGCCCTATTCCGTTTCTCGGCGGGCCGCTGGTGTGGTGGTACGCGCGCGAGGCGACCCTGGTGGGTGCCGAGGCCAAACCGCCGCTGTTTCCGCTGCATTTCTCGCCGTACTTCATTGAGGCCGGCGCGGTGGGTGCGCTGATTCTCTCGCTTGAACCGTGGGAGTTTCAGGCGCTTGCGGCGCAGATCTTCAGCGATGCTCCGCCGTGGTGGATCGGGGCGCGAAACATCCTCAAGCTCGTGAGCGGGGTAACCTATACGCTGTTTGCGGCGCGGCTTGCGTTTAGGCCGGAGCGCAGCTCGAGCGTGCTGATGCAGGACCCCAAGCACCGACATTGGCTGAAGGTTGTGGTGCTGGCGCCGGTCGGTATCTGGGCGAGCTTCAGCATGGTGGCGCTGCGCCCGGAGCTTGCCGGGCAGGTGGGCGAGCGCGCGCCGATTGCGTACGTAGTTGTGTCGCTTGCGATGATGGCGGTGTTCTACGCGGTGTCGTTCCACATTCTCCTGAGCCCCGAGGCGCTGAGCCCGCGCCGGGTACACGACCGCGTGCGTCGCGAGAACGGGGTGTCTTCTGAGCATGTGGCGCGCGTGGCCGAGCGGGTGCGTCATGAACTCGAGCGCGGCGGGTACCAAGACCCGGAGCTCTCACTCACCTCGCTCGCGAAGCGCGTGAGCGCGCATCCCAACCACCTCTCGCTCGCGATCAACGACACCTTCGGCGAGAGCGTGCCGTCGCTGCTGAACCGCTACCGGCTGCAGCACTTTGTCTCGGAGATAGAGCAAGGGGCGCTGGAGCATCGCACAATTCTGGATCTGGCGTTTGACGCGGGTTTTCCGTCGAAGAGTACCTTCAACCGTGTGTTTAAGCAGTGCTACGGCACCGCTCCTTCGCAGTACGCGGCGCAGGCCGCCGCGGAGGAGGGGGTGCCGGGGGTCGGCGCCGACGACGAGGCAGGCGGGCGTGGGGCCCGCGAGCATGGGGCCGCGCGGCGGCGCGGGTGCGCCGATACCGGCGGCCAAACGGTAAGCAGCGGGCCGGCAAAAGGCGCGCCGCGGGGAGAGAACGGCGGCGGGCATAGACCGGCGGCGCGAGGCACGGGCGCGCCGGCAAACGGTCGGCGCAGTGGAAACGGCGGCGGGAACGGCGCGCAGGAGCGGCACGGGCCGGCAAATAGCGCGCCGGCTAACGGGCGGCGGGCATAGACCGGCGGCACGAGGCGGGGGCCGGCGAACGGGCGACGCGGCGAAGACGCGCCGCGGGCATAGAACGGCGGCGCGAGGCACGGGCGCGCCGGCAAACGGGCGGCGCGCATAGACCGGGCGGCGCGAGGCGAGGCCCGGCCGGCGACACCTACTCGCCGAGGGTGTGATGATCCGGATCGACTCCGAGAAGTACCTCGGGCGCGCTTGCGGTTTCCTCGAGCTGCACTATTTCGCGCATCAGTTCGCCGACCTCGCGCGCGCGGTTCAGGGTTTGGTCGAGCTGCGCCATAAGCCGCTTGTGAGACCGTCCGCCGATCTGGCCGAGGTTTTCGATGGTGTCGTACTTCCCGCCTACCTCGCCGTACAGGATGCCGTTTAAGACTTCAACGGTTGAGTCGAGCGCGGAGATGAAGTCGCGCACGATCTCGTGCGCGCGCGTATCCACCCGCTTCACGAGCTCGGTAACGGCGGTGCGGTAGGCCTTGCTCGAGTGCGACTCGCGGGTGATGCGCTGTAGATCGAGCCCGAAGTCTCCGGTTTTGGAGAGGCGTACACGAAAGGCGTCTATCTGAGTCGAGATTGAGGTGAGCGTTTCGAAGGCGCGGTTATACTCGTTGCGATTGTCTTCCTTGTAGAACTCACCGTCTATCAAGAGCTGTTTGAGCGGCGCGTGCATGCTCTCTTTGAACGGGCCGGCGATAAAGCCCTCGATTGCACCAAGCGACAGCGCGAAGCGCCCTACGAGCTCATCGTCGTCATCGATCGCGAGCGCTCCCTCAACGAGTTCGCGGTAGGTCGAAAGCGGTTCCACCGCCTCGCCGAGCAGCTCGCCCGCGCGCTTCTGCAGCTCCTTATGTTTAACTGCGTAGAGGAACCGATCGTACTGCCGCTCTATTCGCTTTTGCCAGAACCGCTTCACACGCGAAAACCACTCCTCGCCGCCGCTGGTGCGGCTTGGGGTGTAGTTGATGCTTCCGTGCATGAACCGAACGATCTGAGGCAGCGGAACCTGGGAGGTGAATCTACGGATGCCGTTGAGCGCCTCGGATGCCGCCTTCACCTGCCGCCCGAGCTCCTGCTCAATCTGAGAGGTCGGCGACTCAAAGCGCTCTTGGTTAAGGTAGAGATACAACGCCTCCACGAGCCGGGCCGACGGGAAGCCCTCCATACCCACCATCACTCCGGCGAGTTTGGTAAGCGGGTCGCGAATGTACTCAAACGGACAGTCGAGCGTTTCCCCCTCAGGGGTGGTTTCGAACCCGCGCAACAGCTCGTCGAACTGAAAGCTCGAAAGCTCGTACAAACTACTGAGCGCCTGCGCGTTGTTGTACATTCTGCGCCGCCCGTCGGCCGGCATTCCCTCGAGGATATACTCCATATTGACGAAGACGCGCCGCCGGATCTCGGGCTCCGAGAGCTCAGGATCAACCGCCGATAAGCGAAACGGGTTGGTTTCTTCCTCCAACTGATTTTGCAGATGCGGCATCTCGAAGCCGCACAGAAAGGCATAGAACGAGGAATCGGCGGTACCGAGCGCGCGCGAAAGCGGCGCGTGAAACACCTGTGCGCATTGCTTGAGCGACTCAAGATGCTGATACAGCAGCGCTTTGCCGGTACCGGTGCGCGTGTCTATCAGGCCCGGCGCGTCGCGCTGTATAGTTCGGCCGAGGTCGCGAACCAAGAACTCTTCTATCACCTCGGCTCTATCCTTACCGGCGAACAGTGAGCGTAAAAACAGAAGCAGCCGATGCAGGAGCCCGAGCTTCTCTACCTCGGCCTGCAGGTCTACCGTCGGAGGATCCTGAAACTGCGAGAGCGGCTCCTCCAGAACCTGAGCGGAAGCTCGGATGCGCTCGAGCATCTGCTTGCGCTCGTCGCGCGAGAGCTGCGAGACCAGTTTGTCGAACCCGCCGAGTTGTGCCTGCATCTACCTGCTGAATTGTAGTGTATAGCGGAGTGCTTGACAACGTTTCGGAAAGCTGAAAGAGTAACCCACGATGCTAGGACGAACACGTCGCTGTGTCACCAACTCCAACTCCGCGCGCGCCGCAATCATGATTACCGGCATTATTATCATTACGCCTCACACCGGACCGCCCGGCGGAGTTGAGTAGGGTTCACGAGAAACCGAAAAGCCGCCCCGCCGGGGCGGCTTTTTTTGTGCGCGTGCGGTGTGCGGCCGCGTGTGCGCGGCGTGCGGTCGCGTGCGCGCGGGTGCGGCGGCGGGTGCGCGGGCTGCGGTCGCGGGTGCGTGGGTGCGGCGGCGGGTGCACGGGTGCGCGGGCGGCGACGAGGGAAGGCCACAACTCGCCCTGTCCTGCGGACGCGTCCCAAGAAGCGCCTTGACCGCGGTATGAGTGTGCAGCAGTCGAAAACCGGTTCACAAGGGAGGAACTACCATGAACGAAACATCGAGGACGAACGAACTCGTGGTGTACGACACAACGCTACGAGACGGCATGCAGGGGCTCGAGGTGAGCTACACGCTCGACGACAAGCTCAAGATTGCGCACATGCTCGACGAGTTGCGCTTCGACTACATCGAGGGCGGCTTTCCGCTCTCCAACAACAAGGAAGCCGAGTTCTTTCGACGCTGTAAGAACGAGCGCTTTGAACACGCCGGCGTGGTGGCGTTCGGCTCCACACGGCGCCCGGGCGGCAGCGCGGCTTCCGACCCGCAGGTCACTGCGCTGCTGGACGCCGAGACCGAGACCGTGATTGTGGTCGGCAAGACCTGGAAGGCGCACGTCGACAAAGTGCTGAAGACCGACGGCGAGGAGAACCTGCGCATGATCGCCGACACCGTCGAGTTCTTGAAGTCGCAGGGGCGCCGCGTCTTCTTTGACCTCGAGCATTTCTTCGACGGCTACAAAGACGATCCCGAGTACGCCGAACGCGTGCTGCGCACCGGAAGCGACGCCGGGGCCGACACGCTGATTCTCTGCGATACCAACGGGGGTACCCTGCCCGACGAGGTGGCTCGCATCATGAGCGCGCTGCCGCAAAGCGGCCTCGCCCCGCTCGGCGGTCACTTTCACAACGACTGCGGTACAGCGGTCGCGAACTCGCTCGCCGCAGTAGACCATGGCGCGATCCAGATTCAAGGAACCGTCAACGGATGGGGCGAACGCTGCGGCAACGCCGACCTCTGCGTCTTTGTGCCGAACGCGGTGATCAAGAAGGGCTTTAAGCCCGCGGTGGCGGAGCATCTGCACCGCATGACCACGCTCTCGCGCTTCGTATCCGAGACCGCCAACATCATCCCCGACAAGCGGCAACCCTATGTCGGCATAGCGGCGTTCAGCCACAAGGCCGGCCAGCACGCCGACGTGGTGGCGAAATCCGCGGAGCTCATGGAGCACACCGATTCAGACCTGGTGGGAAACCACCGCCGGGTGCTACTCTCGGAGCTCGCCGGGAAGTCCACCATCGTCGATAAACTCAACAAGTACGGGCGCTTCGAGAAGAGCTCGCCGGTAGTGGCCGAGCTCATCCAAACCCTCAAAGAAAAGGAGAACGCAGGCTATGAGTACGAAGCGGCCGAGGCCTCGTTCGATATGCTCCTGCGCCGCGCGATCGGACGTTACCGACCGCTGCTCGAGCTCAAGAACTACCACCTCGAGTCGTTCAAGGCGGCCGATGCGCCGTCGAAGACCGTGGGGCGCATCTTTCTAAACTCGGACAATCTCGAGACGATGGGAGCCTCGGTGGGTATCGGGCCGGTGGAGACGCTCGACCACGCGCTTCGAGACGCGCTGCGGGCGCACCACCCGTTCCTCGACCGCATCAGTTTGATTGACTACAAAGTGCGCGTGCTGAACCCTGAGGAAGCCGCCGCGGCGAAGGTGCGCGTCTTCATCACCACTACCGACCACAACGACAGCTGGGACACGGTGGGCGTGCACGAGAACATCGTAGAGGCCTCATGGGAAGCGCTGGTAGACGCAATCGAGTACTACTACAACAACTACGTGCT
>PUOW01000225.1 GCA_003552185.1 Spirochaetaceae bacterium | reverse complement strand
GCGATCTCGCTGAAAATCTCTCGCAACGGTTTTTCGCGATCCTTCCAGAACGTGGCGCGATAGTTGAGGTCGAACGAGATTCGCGTGCCGTGCTTCTTCGCCGCGCGCGCGAGTTCAAGACAGAAGGTGCCGGTCTCGGGCGAGAGCGCCGCGATCAGACCCGAAAGGTGCACGATCTGCACTCCTTGCTCGCCGAACAGTCGGTCGAGATCGAAGTCGTCGACGCTGAGCGTGCGCCCAACCTCACCGGCGCGATCGTTGTGAACGCGCGGACCGCGTGAGCCGTACCCGCTGTCGGCGATGTTGATCTGGTGGCGGTATCCCCATGGCCCGCCTTGCTCGCGCTCGGGGCCCTCATAGGCGATGTGTCGTCCGGCGAGGTTGTCCTTGATGAAGCGCGATATCGGGCTTCCCTTCACGAACGCGGTGAGAACCTTGGTCGGCAGTCCAAGGTACGACGCGACACTGATGACGTTCGATTCCGCGCTGGTTGCATGCATGAAAAACGTATCGCTGCTGTGCACCGGCTGCCCTTCGGTGGGCGTCAGACGAACTCCCATACTCGTCGGGATGACTACGGCGTAGTCACAATTCTCTCGAAGCTCCAAACTCATGGTAATCCCCCTCAATACGGTCGGCTTTCGATGCTATCGGGCTCATGCTAATCGATTATCGCGGTTCTCCGCAAGCTCGTCGTGTTCGGACAGTGCGAGCAACGCAACGAGCGAGTCGCGTACGGGTTGCGATCGGATGACCGCGAGCTTGTCGCCGCGCACCAAGTTCTTTAGCCGGTATTCGACGCGAAGCGCGAGCGAGCGTGATCCGAGCGCGCATCGGTAGCGCACCCGAACCCGTCGGGCTCCGCGCGTGAAGCGTGCCCCGCGGCCGCTTTGGTGTTCGCGGAGTCTCCGTTCGGGGTCGGTCGTGATGCCGGTGTAGAGTCTACCGTCGCACTCAATGATATACACCCACCACAGTGCAGCATCGTGTGTACGGTCGGTTTCGTCGCATGCTTCGCCCATCGCGCCGGTAGTATAGCCCGTGAGTTGCGCTCGCAACCACCCGCAACCACCCGCAACCGGCGGATTATGCTTGACAGCAGGGCCTTTGGCGTTTGTACTGTATGACGTTCTCAGAGAAGCGAAACAGCGGAAACGGCCGAACCCTGTTTCGGAGTGCTGCGCATGCTCTAGTACAGGCGAGAGAAGGAGAATGGGTGTGACCGAGGAATACCATGGCAACCCGAGTGAGGTGCGCTCGGTATGGTACCAAGACGGAGAGTTGCGGATACTCGACCAAACGCAGCTTCCGGAACGGACGGTAATTGAGCGCCAGGACAGCGTAGAGCAGGTGTGGCAATCGATCAAGGAACTGAAGGTGCGTGGCGCGCCCGCGATCGGGGTTGCGGCGGCTTATGGGCTGGTGGTGGGGCTGCGGCCGTATAGGGAAGCCTCGAGCGAGGAGTTCTGCCGGCAGGCGAAGCGCATCGGCGACTACCTCATCGAGGCGCGCCCCACTGCGGTTAACTTGGCGTGGGCGGTGCGCCGGATGCTGGCGAGACTCGATGAGCTCGTGTCCCACCGCCATGAAGTGGGTACCGGCTCGGAAGTGTCGGCGGCCCGAGGCGCCGACCGACCGGATCGGCTCTACGCCGAGCTCGAGGCCGAGGCCGAGCGTATTCACCGAGAGGACATCGCGCTGTGTCGAGCGATCGGCGAACACGGCAGACCGCTCATCAAGCCCGATATCGGCGTGCTCACACACTGTAACGCCGGGCGCTTGGCAACTTCAGACTATGGCACCGCGACCGCGCCGATGTACCTCGCGCACCGCGAAGGCGTGCCGTTTCGCGTTTATGCAGACGAAAGTCGTCCTCTGCTGCAGGGTGCGCGGTTGACGAGTTGGGAGCTTCAGGCCGCCGGTATCGATGTAACCGTGATCACCGATAACATGGCGGCGTTCGTGATCTCGAAGGGGCTTGTCGATCTCGTGATCGTGGGAACCGACCGCGTAGCCGCCAACGGTGACGTCGCAAACAAGATCGGTACCCTGGGAGTCGCGATCCTTGCACGGCATTTCAACATCCCGTTCTATGTCGCCTGTCCTTCCTCTACCGTCGACCTCGAAACCCCAACCGGCGCCGAGATCGTGATCGAGGAACGGGGAGCGGAAGAGGTGCGGAGCTTTGGGCTGCGCCGAACTACGCCGCCCGATATGCAGGTCAGAAACCCGGCGTTCGATGTTACCCCGAATGAGCTCGTCACCGGTTTGATTACCGAGCGAGGTATCGTGTCGCCGCCGTACGCGGAACGGCTGCAGGAGCTCTTCGGTGTGCGTTGAGCTGCGGTTATCCGCGTTTTGCGATTACCCAGACGGCGTGCACGATGCCCGGTACGTAGCCTAGAAGCGAAAGGAGTATGTTGAGCCAGAACGCGCCTTTGATGCCGACGGTCAAGAACACGCCGAGTGGCGGGAGGATGATCGCGATAATGATTCTCACAAGATCTGTCACGGGTTGCTCCAGGTTAGATTGGTGTTCTGTATGCTAACACGGGCGCACCTGCTTCACCAAGCACGGGTCGGCACATTGTTGCTGATCGGAGGCTTCGGCGTTATGGGAGGCGGTCTGCTCGCGCCTGCGCTTCCGGCGTTGATCGAGCCGTTCGGGGTGCAGGAGAGCTCGGTCGGTCTGGTGCTGAGCGTGTATACGCTCGCCGCCGCCTTGACCTTGCCGTTCACCGGCCTGCTCCTCGACGTTCTCGGCCGCAAACCGGTCGGAGCGGCTTGTCTCATCATCGACGGGGTATTCGGGCTTCTGTGCACCACCGCCCCGAGCTTCCGAGTCCTGTTGGTGTTTCGGTTTCTGCAGGGTATCGGTATCGCGGGGCTCATTCCGGTCGCGATGACGGTTGTCGGTGACTGGTATCAGGGTGAGAAGCGTCTGCGAATCATGGGATATCTCAGCGCGACGATCGCGGTCGCGGCGGTGGTTATCCCGTTGTTGGGGGGAGTGCTCGCCGAGTTCAGTTGGAGATATCCGTTCTTCGTGTACGGTTTCTCACCGCTTCTGGCGGTAGCGTTCGTGGCGCTCGTACCCGAGACCGCGCCCGAGCGCGCCGGGTCGCAAACCGCACGGTATCTGAGCGGCTTAGGCAAGGCCCTTAAAACCGTCGCGGTGCGCGAGGTATTTCTGCATTCGCTCGGCACCTATTTCTTGTTGTACGCCATGGTGACTTTTGTTCCGCTGTTCATCGCGGCACGCTACGGGTACGGCGTAGGTGTGGCGGGTGCGGCGATCTCGCTCAACGGCTTTATCGCGGCTTTGGTGGCCGGAAGGGCGGTAGGCATCAATCGGCGACTGGGGCGGCGCTTCACGCTTGTGTGCGGTTACAGCGCGATCGGGCTTAGTTTGGCGGTGATGCCGTTATGGCCGACAGCGGCCGGCGTTGCGGTGAGTCTCGTACTGTTTGGTGTCGGGATGGGGGTGGTACAGCCGGTAATATTCAACTGGGCCACCACCGCGGGGCCGGCCGAGCTAACCGGTTCGATTGTGTCGCTGTTTAATACACTTAAGTTCATCG
Organism: Spirochaetaceae bacterium; assembly: GCA_003552185.1. Taxonomy (GTDB): domain Bacteria; phylum Spirochaetota; class Spirochaetia; order DSM-27196; family SLAA01; genus B1Sed10-166. Next base: position 3,935 of record PUOW01000225.1, on the reverse strand, counting down.
GGATGACCGCGGCGCCGCTGGTGCTGCGCTCCGTTCACGGCGCCGGCGGCATGCGCCTGACCTTCGCGGTTGCGGGTGCGGTTGGAGGGCTCTGGGCGCTCCGAGCGTTGCTCCGAGCGGCGGAATCGCGGTAAGGAGCTGATCCGGCGTAAGCCGACGTGAGACGTGAGCCGGTACTACTCGGCAGGCCGCGAGAGTCGTGTTATACTGGGAAGTAATGAAGCACAAAGCAGAGTCCGACACAACGACCGATCAAACCTCGTTCACAACGCTGCGCGAGCTGCTCGAGCAGAGTGTGGAGCGCTTCCCCGACCGTCCGGCGCTCGGCCTTCTGGGTTCGTATACCGATACCTACCGGGAGCTCGGCGAGAAGGTCGAACGGCTGCAGGCGGCATTTGCGTCGCGAGGGGTGGCCGCCGGAGATCGAGTTGCATTGCTCGCCGAGAACCGGCCGAACTGGGGTGTTTGCTATCTCGCGGCCACCGGGATGGGGGCCGTCGTGGTCCCGATCTTGCCCGACTTCGCTCCGGCCGAGATCGCACGGATACTCGATCATGCCGATGTCTCGCTGCTCTGCGTGTCGCGTGGTCTCTATCCGAAGGTTGCGGATTATCGGGGTGCTCCGATGGTGCTCCTGGTCGACGATCTGCAGTTCGTTGCGGCCGCTACCGCGGTCGATCGATTGCCGGAGGAGGGTGTGCCCTCGGGGCCTGCTACCGGACTATTTGGCCGCGAGAAGGACACCAGCGCCGCCGAGTTTCGCCCGGCGCAGGAAGACCTCGCCGCGATTCTGTATACCTCGGGCACAACCGGACAGCCGAAAGGCGTGATGCTCACCCACCGGAACCTGGTGCATAATGTCTTGGCCGCGCGCCCGCTTGCCGGACTCACCCCCGAGTCGCGTTTGCTCTCGATTCTTCCGCTCGCGCATACCTACGAATGTACGCTTGGCTTTCTGATTCCGATCTCCACCGGATCGAGCGTACAGTATCTCGGCAAGCCGCCGACGCTCTCGGTGTTGCTGCCGGCGCTCAAAGAGGTTCGGCCTACCACGATGCTGAGCGTGCCGTTAATTATCGAGAAGATCTACCAATCACGCGTTGCTCCGGTCTTTAACAAGAACGCGGTTACTCGACTGCTTGCGAAGCTTCCTCCGTTTCGGCGCTTTGTGCACCGTGCGGCCGGTCGCAAGGTCTACGAGACCTTCGGTGGGTGCCTAAATTTCTTCGGGATCGGTGGCGCACCGTTGTCGCCGCAGGCCGAGCGGTTCCTGCGCGAAGGAAAGTTCCCGTACGCGATCGGATACGGCTTGACCGAGACCTCGCCGTTGGTGGCCGGAACCGGCGCCGCCGAGACCCGCTCGCGTTCGACCGGTCCGCCGATCGAAGGTGTTGAGGTAAGAATCAACCAGGGCGCCGGAGACGGCGAGAACGGCGAGATCCAGGTGCGCGGTCCCAACGTGATGCAAGGCTACTATCGTAACGAGGAGGCCACCCGCGAAGTCTTCACCGAAGACGGATGGTTTCGTACCGGCGATCTCGGTACCTTCGACAAAGACGGCTACCTCTATATTCGAGGCCGACTCAAGAACATGATCTTGGGACCAAGCGGCGAGAACATCTATCCCGAGGATATTGAGTCGACCATAAACCAAAACGAGCTTGTGGTTGAGTCGCTGGTGTTTCAATGGAAAGGCCAGTTGGTCGCGCGAGTGCATGTCAATTTCGACAAGCTGCGCGAGCATCTCGGTCTGAGCGAAGAAAACGTCGCCGCGATTCAAACGCGGGCCGACGAGATTCTCGACGGATTGAGAAAACAGGTGAACCAACAGCTCGGGCAGTTTGCACGTCTGAGTCGCATGATCCTTGAGTGGGAACCGTTCGAGAAGACTCCCACACAGAAGATCAAGCGCTTCCTGTACACACATCTCGGTCCGCGCAGTCGAAACGAGAGCTGAGCGGCTACGCACGGTCGGTTTGCGGAGCAACGGACGCGGTAGGATCGCCGCGTCCGGCTCGGCCCGCCGCCGGCCCGGCTCGATGGCCCGGCTCGACGGCCCGGCTCTACGGCCGGGCTCGCCGGCCGGTAGTGTGCCCCCGCGCGTAGCGAACCGAGACCGGCACGCGAGTTCGGCGGGCCTTGCGATTGGGCCTCGCGATCGGCTTGCGCTTCGGGAATAGTTCTAATATTATTGAATCACTCTTCGACTAGACACATACAGGAGTACGACAGAATGAGCGAACGAGCGAAACCGATAGTGCTGATCGTCCGCGACGGCTGGGGGCGCAACCCGAATCCGGAACACGACGCCTACAACGCGGTCAAGCTTGCACACACGCCGTGCAACGACCGGTTGCTGGCCGAGTATCCGTGGACCACAATTCACACCTCCGGCGAGGATGTGGGGCTGCCGGACGGTACCATGGGTAACTCCGAAGTAGGGCATCAGAACCTCGGCGCCGGGCGCATCGTCAACCAAGACTCGGTCAGGATCACGAAAGCAATCCGCTCCGGGGAGTTCTTTGAGAACGAAGCGCTGCTCGCCGGTGTGGAGCGCGCGAAGCGCAACGACGGTTGGGTGCATATCATGGGGCTCGCTTCGGACGCCGGGGTGCATTCGCTGCTCGGCCATCTGTTCGGATGCCTGGAACTGTGCCGGCGCAACGGCCTCGAGAAAGTGGCGGTGCATCTCTTCACCGACGGGCGCGATACCGGTCCGTATACCGGTATTGAGTTCGTCCGACGCATCGAGGAAAAAATGGCCGAGATCGGCGTTGGGCGCGTTGTCTCGGTTGCCGGTCGCTACTACGCGATGGATCGCGACAACCGGTGGGAGCGTGTGAAGCTTGCCTACGACGTGTTGACCGGTCGCGCCGGTGAGGTAGAGGCTTTCGAAACCGCCGGCGAGGCGCTACAGGCCTATTACGACAACCCGACAAACGACAGCCAGAACGGCGATGAGTTCATTACCCCACGGTGTGTAGGTTCAGACTGGCGTGAGACCCGAGTCGGCGACGGTGATACCGCGATCTTTTTCAACTATCGCGGCGACCGCCCGCGCGAGATCGTGCGCGCGTTCGCGATGCCGGAGTTCTACGGCAAGGTGAAGCCGTCTCCCGACACCGGCGAACGGGGCTTCGACCGCGGCCCGAAGCTCGACCTATTCTGGGTGACGATGACCGCGTACGAGGAAGAGCTCAACCCCTTGGTGAATGTGGCGTTCCCGAAGCCCCCGAAGATGAAGAACATCGCAGGTGAGTACCTGAGCTCCAAGGGCCTCACGCAGTTTCGCTGCGCCGAGACCGAGAAGTTCCCTCACGTGACGTTTTTCTTCAACGACTATCGCGACGAAGCGTTTGCCGGCGAGGGGCGCGAGATGCCGCAGTCGCCGCAGGTAGGCACGTACGACCTGAAACCCGAGATGAGCGCCGAGCAGGTCCGCGATGTGGTGCTTTCACGGCTCGACGCGGACGATTGCGAGGACTTCATCCTCGTGAATTTTGCAAACGGCGATATGGTGGGGCACACCGGAAAGCTCGAGGCCGCGATCAAAGCCTGCGAGGCGGTCGACGCCTGCGTGGAGCGGCTCGTGGAGGCTACGCTCGCGCGCGGCGGTAAGCTGATCGTTACCGCCGACCACGGCAACTCGGAGCAGCTCTGGGACCCCGAGAATAACAGCGCGCATACCGCGCACACGCTGTACGATGTAGACTGCATCATCGTGGATCCCGAGCGCCGCGACGACGCCGGCGGTGCGGTCGAAAAGCCTTCGGCCGCGCTTCGAAGCGACGGGCGTCTCGCCGACGTCTTCCCGACGGTGCTCGACCTCATGAAGCTCGAGAAACCGCCCGAGATGACCGGCGAGTCGTTGCTTCGCGCGTAGAGCCGCCGAGATACACTCACGGAGCGGCTCGGCGCGGGTAGCCGTGCCGGGG
>PUOW01000414.1 GCA_003552185.1 Spirochaetaceae bacterium | reverse complement strand
TACCGCCCTGCTGCTCGCGTCGCGGTCGAGCTGCGAACGGCTGCACGTGGGTTGTGTGGTGGTTTCCGGCGGCGAAAACCGTAACCGTATTATTGCCGCCGGTTACAACGGTTTTTTGCCCGGAGCGGCTCACCGCTCGCGAGTGCGCGACGGACACGAACAAGCGACGGTGCATGCGGAGCAAAACGCGGTGGCCGATGCTGCGCGGCGCGGCGTCGCGCTCGACGGCGCGACGGTGTACGTCACGCACATACCCTGCATTACTTGCGCCAAGATTCTCGCCGCGGCGGGCATTCGCGAGATCGTGTATCGCTACGACTACCGCAACGACCCGCTGGTGCCGGAGATTCTCGCCGAGCGTTCGGTGGCGCTTACCAAGCTGTAACCTCGAGTACTGCGCGAGCGATCGAAGGCTGTTGCCGTTATGAAGCGACACATCAAACGAGTAGCTGTTGTGGGTGCGGGTATCGCCGGGCTCATCGTGCGAGCCGAGCTTTCTGCCGCCGGGCTCTCGGTTGAGGTCTTCGACAAGGGGCGCGGGCCCGGTGGGCGCAGCGCTCGGCCCGAGGGTGCGTCTACCACCCGGCGAAGCGCGCCCAAAAGAGTGCAAGCGTTCCGGCGGCCAGAAGAATCCAGAGGACGCGGCTGTAATCTAGGACGCGCCGGCCGTTGAAAGACGCGAACGGGAAAAACGGCAGGAGCACCTCAAACAGCAGAAGCGCCTGCACCGGCAACACCGCCAGGGCGAGAACGTCGGTGAGCGCGCCGGGAGCGTCTGCAAGCCCGGCCGCTTCGTACGCCAGTATGAGCCAGGCAAGCGCCAGCACCGCGAATGCCCCGGAGAATGCCACGATCGCAAGCCGCGGAAGCTCGGTTCGATAGCTCCACCGTACCGTTTTCGGGTAATGCGATCCCGGCGACGGAAACAAGCCCCCGAACAACACAGTGATAAGCGCCGCGAGCGTGAGACCGGTCTCCCAGATGCGGTAGCGCAGCTCGAGCCCAACTCGCCATGCAGCGAGGTTCATCGCTGCGGAACGCACGCCGAACACAAGCGCGACTGCAGCCGGGAGCTGCCACACCAGATGCGCATGCAGCTCGCCGCCGGCCCCCACCCGCAGACGCTGCAGCGCGAAGAGAGCCGCCACGAACACCACGTTTGTCGCCCAGGCCGACCGGCCGCCGCCGGGGATCGTGCTTGGCCGGGGAGACCAGGCGCCGCCGCCGGGGATCGTGCTTGGCCGGGGAGCGGCCGTTTCCGGCGACGAGGGTGCAGCCGCGTCCCCGACGCCGTCCGCGCCGGAGTGTGGCTCGGTCTCTGAAGCCGGTTCGGCCGGCCGTGCCCAGAGGAAGTGGCCGAGGTCGATGGTGTGAAAGGTGGGTGGCCCGATCTTAATAAGACTGAGCCCGTATCGGCGAATCTGCTGCATGGGGCTTACCGGGACGAAGCCGAGGTCGGCGAACCGATTGCTGGAAGCGGTGTTAAAGCCCTCGACCGTGGTAAACAGCTCGTGGCAGCCGAGCTCCTGCAGCTGGGTCACACCGTGCTGCACGAGTGCCGCAGCAAGCCCGCGTCCTTGCGCCTTAGGGTCGGTGAAGAGCCATTTCACCACACCACCGCGCCGGGTGCGCTTATACCTGAAGGTCTCGAGCGCTACCACCCCGGCAAGTTCTCCCGCAAGCTCGTACACGAACGTGTACTTAGTCGGCGTAACGAAGCTGCCTTGCCACCAGCCGAATGCTCGGCGAGCGAGTTGCTTCATCGCCCGATGCTCGTCCGGACGGATCGCGCGGATCTCTGTTCGGTCGTTCACTGTGTCTGCCGCCACTTTCCCCCCTCGGTCCGCCGCATGGGTCGCCGGAATCAGTGCGCGATCTTCAGGCTTCCGTCAGCATCGCTTGCGAAGAGATACACAATCGGAAACTCAACCAAGTACACGTCTTCGTAATCGTGCAGCTCAACCGGCGCTCGGTCGCCCCGAGTTTCGTACCACACCTCGCTGATGTTCGGGAGGTAGTTCTTGCTGATGAGAAGCCGGTACTTTGAGCTCGCAAACAGCGCGAGCGCCAAGTCGTCGTCGGCGCTACCGTTGCCCTCGCCTTCAAAGAGAATGCTCGTTACCTCTCGTTCGGTGTGCGGGATAAACGGGGCGCCGCGGTGTTGCTGCAGTAACTCAGGCGTGCCGGACAGCGTCACCTCGAAACCGTACTCGAGCTCGGTGTCGATCGAGCGAAAGCCCATCTCGAGCTGTTCGGGGTACTCTCGCAGTATCTCGTCCTCGGTGAATCCAAACTCGCTTTCGTAGTCGGGCGGGGGCTCGCCGGTAAAGCCGGTGGCAATCTCAAACAACGATTTCTGAACGCGAACCGAGGCCGATACCTCGATCTCACCGTCCTGGTTCTGTGTGATGTATTGGAATATCTCGACGCATCCGCTGAGTGCGAACACGAGCGCCGCGATCAACACGGCGCGCAGCGCTACACCGGTTCTGCCGAGTCGCCTTTTTCCCTCCACCCTACTCCTCCTCGCTTTGTACCGTCACTGCACCGAGAGCAGAATATACTTCGCGATGCGGTCGCCGGCCACCGGCGCAATTCCGTCGACCCATTGGTTCGCCTCTACATCGAACGCAAACTCCTTCACGCCGGTAGTGTCGTGGTCATCGGGACCGAAGACGTTGGCCCAGTCTTTGTCGTCGCTCACCGCTATGAAAACCGGCACAAAGCTTTCGCGATCCTCTTCGGCGTTGCTCGGCACTTGCAGCATCTCGGCCCGGTCGCCGAGCGTGTAACCACCCTCGATCACGGTAGCGGCCATCCTCGGCATCTGTTTGGTGAAGCCCTGCGCGGTGAGCTCTGCATGCAGATGTTCGCAGTGTCGGCGCAGGTCTCCGGGGTGGTACTTTCGCCGCCATTGTTGGTCGGGGCAGGAGCACACTAAGCGGTGCAGGTTCACCGTATGGCCTTCGCCGGAGACAGGTGAACCAATTACACGATCTCGATCGTACTCCTCCGGCGGAATCGGCACCCGAATCTGTATCGGTATCCACCGCGGGGCGATCACCCCCTTCTTGTGGGCCATGACCTTGAAAAACACCGCAAGAAAGATTATCGCAAAGACTACCAGAACTCCTACCGCCATCGGCCTCTCCTGTTTGTGCGCTCGCTTCGTTTCCGAACGCTGATTGTATCAGATTTCCCGTGCATCGCAACTCGGTTGCAGAACTTGTTGCAGAACTCGTTGCAAGGTTGACGCGAGATTGTGCGTACGGTACTCGGTGCGACTGCGGCTATTCACGCCGCGGCCGATTCGCGCTATCCTACACCTGGTGGTGCCGAAACAAACTCGCAAGGAGGGCCGATGAGCTCGGAAACCCCGGCAGATACAATCCTACTTGTGGAAGACGAAACGATTGTGGCCCTCACCGAGCGGAAGACGCTTGAATCGAAGGGATACCGCGTTCTTTTGGCGTCTACCGGCGAAGCGGCCGTTGAGACAATCCTCAGCGGAGCCGAGATAGACCTGGTCCTGATGGATATAGACCTTGGAGAGGGTATCGACGGCGCCGAGGCCGCACGCCGCATCCTTGAACACCGTCACCTTCCGATTGTGTTTCTTACGTCGCACACCGAGCCGGAGTATGTGGAGCTTGTGCGGCAGGTTTCGCGTTACGGCTATGTGATCAAGAACTCCGGGGAGTTCGTTCTGCAGGACACAATCGAGGTTGCGCTCGAGCTGTTCGAAGCAAATCGCAGGTACGAGCGCGAGGCCGCGGCGCTGCGCGAAAGCGAGGAGCGCTATCGACTGCTTGTTGAGAACACGCGTGTCGCGATGGCGATTCACGAGCTTATCCTGGACGACGAGGGTCGACCGATAGACTACGTGTTTTTGCAAGCGAACCCGGCTTTTGAGCGCCAAACCGGTCTGTGTGTTCGTGAGATCTTGGGGCGCAGGGTAACCGAGGTGCTTCCCGGCATCGAGCTTACCCCGTTCATCCGCATCTACGGCGAGGTGGTGTTGGAGAATAAACCGGTGAGTTTTGAGCAGTACTCGGAGCCGCTGCAGCGCCATTACAGCGTAGACGCGTACCGAACGGCGCCGGGGCGCTTTGCGACCGTGTTCACCGATATCACCGAGCAGAAACGCATGCAGGCCGTGCTGGAGCAGAGCGAAAACCGCTTTCGTAGTATGTTTCACGAGCACTCGGCCGTAAAACTCATGATCGAGCCCGAGAGCGGTGCAATCATAGATGCCAACGACGCCGCGGCGCGGTTCTACGGCTGGTCGCGCGACGAGTTGAAGCGCAAAACGATACACGAGATCAATACCCTGTCGCCCGACGAGGTGGCGGCGGAGATGGAGAAAGCAGACCGCGCCGAGCAAAGCTTTTTTGAGTTTCGCCACCACCGCGCAGACGGGTCGGTTCGCGATGTTGAGGTCTACAGCACCCGTATTCAGGCATCGGATTGGGCTGTGCTGTACTCGATCATTCACGACGTCACCGACCGCAAACAGGCCGAGCAGCGCGTCCGGACCTTACTGGAAGAGCAGAAACTGATCATGCGCGAGGTGCACCACCGCATCAAGAACAACATGAACATCATGAGCGGATTGCTGTCGTTGCAGGCGCAGATGCCGGAGAACGCCGCCGCGCGCGAAGTGCTCGAGGACGCGCAAAACCGTATGCAGAGCATGGCGGTCCTCTACGACAAACTCTACACATCGAGCGATGTCCGCGCGGTCTCGGCCGCCGAGTACCTGCCGCCTCTTGTCGACGAGGTGCTACAAACCTTCCCGAACGCGGACGCGGTAGCGGTCACGACCAAGATCGAGGACTTCGTTCTGACCGCCGAGGATCTCGCCCCGCTTGGAATCATCGTAAACGAGCTTATCACCAACGCTATGAAACATGCATTTGCCGAGAACGGCGGCACGTTGGAGGTGACGGCCGGTCTCGCGGGCGATCAGGCCACGATTGTGGTCGCCGACAACGGGGCAGGCGGACGGTGCTCCGGGGGTCAAGCACAGTCGGCGGCCGCCGGCGTGCGCGCAGGCTTCGGGTTGAACCTGGTGCAGATGCTCGCGGAGCAGCTTGAAGGTTCCGTCGCGCGCGAGTATCGCAACGGCATGCGTTGGGTGTTGCAGTTCCCGGTGCGCACCGAGTAACCGGGTCTATGAGCCGACGACACGTTTCATTTCGTCCGGACTCGGCTGCACCGCCACCCCGCGGTCTCCGCGAATGATCGGGACGCGCAGCAGCCCGGGGTCCTCGCTGAGCTCCTCCTGTGCGTCAAACTCCATGTACTGCATCCCGCGGTCGGCGTAACTCTTAGACTCGGTGTCGATGAGCTGCTCGTAACCGCCGGCGGCGGCCGCGATGCGGTCGAGCTCGCCGGGACTCAGCGTGCGTTCCGCGAGGTCCAGAAACTGAAACGAAACTCCGCGCTCCTTGAGGTAGCGTTGTGCCTTCTGCGTGTGTCGGCATTTCTTTCTACCGATCAGCTGAATCGTCATATCGCGAAAGCATAACTCCGGCGGCGTGCGTTGTCGAGCAAGAACTGCCCTGCACCGTGTTGTCGTCATCTGATGCTGCGGCGGTTCATAGCTCTTGATACGGTGGGGGCGAGGCGGTATAGAGTGATCCGTATGGCACCGGAGCGCCTGCCGATTCTCGGCATCCCACCCCACTGCGTCCGCGAGCGCGTGCTGGTCTGCGGCGATCCGGCACGCGCCGAGGCTATTGCGCGTCGACTCCGGCACTGTGAGCACCTCTCGGCCGCCCGCGAGTACCACAGCTATAACGGAAGTTTTAACGAGGTGCCCCTCACGGTGGTGTCGCACGGTGTGGGCGCGCCCGGGGCGGCGGTCTGCTTCGAGGAGTTGGCGCGGGCCGGAGCGCGCGAAATCATCCGGGTCGGGACCGCCGGTTCGCTTGCGCCGGGGTTGGTGCTCGACGGCGACCTCGTGATAGCCGAGGCCGCGGTGCGCGCCGACGGCGTAACATCCCAGTTGATCGCGCCGGAGTATCCGGCCGTGGCCGATCATGCCTTGACCGCGCGGCTGCGTCGCGCGGCAGAGCGCGGCACCCGCAACACCGCCTGCGGCGTAGTGCTCACGATCGCCGCGTTCTACCCCGGGCTCGAGCCGCTCGCCAACGACTATTATTCCCGCGCGAATGTGGTTGCGGTAGAGATGGAGGCAGCCGCGCTCTTCGTGATCGGAGCGCTGCGCCGGGTGGCCACCGCGGCGGTGCTCGCGATAGACGGCGTGGCGGTGGAGTTCGAGGCTGAGGCTTACAACCCGAACCGAAAGGTGGTTGCGGATGCGGTGGAGGAAGCGATCGAACTTGCGCTAACCGCGGTAACCGCGTAGGCTATCCGTGGCTCAGGTGGTTTGCCGGTTAACACCGGTGGCGGAACCGCCGGAACCACAGGCGCTTGAAGTAAGAGCGCTCCAATAGCAAGAGCGACCCAATCAAAGGAGGACGAGTATGAAGACCAAACGCTTCGTTGTTTCGGCTGTAGCGGTTATGCTGTTTCTGACGGCCGGGCCGGCCTCGGTGTTCGCGGCAGGCGCGCCGGAGGCGGCCGATGAGGACCGGATCGCGATCGTGTTTGCGACCGGCGGTCTGGGTGATCAGTCGTTCAACGACGCCGCCTACGAAGGCGTGCAGCGCGCCGAGCAGGAGCTTGGCATAGAGTTCGATTTTGCCGAGCCTTCGGCGATCGCGGAGTACGACGACTACCTCACGCAGTTCGCCGCAACCGGGCGCTACGGTTTGATCATCTCGATTGGGTTTGATCAGGCCGACGCACTCGAGGAGGTTGCCGCGCAGCATCCGGAACAGAACTTTGCGCTCGTAGACGCCGTGGTGGAGGCTCCCAACGTGGCTTCGTTTGTGTATGCCGAGCAGGAGCGCGGCTTTCTCATGGGCGTTGCGGCGGCGATGACCACCGCAATGAGCGACGACCCGATGATCAACGACGAGAAGCGCATCGGTGTTGTCGGCGGAATGCAGATACCGCTCATCGACGCGAATATCGCGGGGTATATCGCCGGGGCACGTTACATAGACCCCGAGGTTTCGGTCTCGCACTCGTATGTAGGCGACTGGGCCGATCCTGCCCGCGGTAAGGAGTTGGCGATCTCGATGATCGAAGACGGTGTCGACGTGGTCTGGCAAGCGGCGGGCCGTTCGGGGCTCGGTGTGCTCGATGCCGCGGAAGAAAACGACGTGTACGGTATCGGCGCCGACTCGGTGCAGGATCATCTCGCGCCCAATCATATTCTCACCAACGGGCTGAAGCTGGTCGACGAAACGGTACTGATCGCGATCGGGCAGGTGCTCGCCGGGGAGTTTGCCGGCGGAGTACAGGTGCTCGGCATTGCCGACGATGCGCTCGGGTACAGCGAAAGTCTTTTGGCGCCTGAGGTTATAGAACGCCTCGAGGAGGTCAAAGCCGAGATAACCGCCGGGAACATTGAGATTCCGGAAACAATAGACGAAGCGCGCGAGCTGTAGGGCACGCGCGCCTCGCTTCGGTTTTCTC